>CAYOHG010000134.1:0-7955 GCA_964403685.1 uncultured Planctomycetales bacterium | reverse complement strand
TCCGACCTGCGGTTTAGGAAACCGCTGCTCTATCCTGCTGAGCTACGGGCGCAAGTTTTTGCGGAAACTGCACTTATCTAGCCTGCCGCCGGCACGCGCACCACCTTCGCGACAGCCACATCGCGGGCTTCCAGGGCCCGGCATCGTACCGTCATCGTACCGAAAACCGGCCCGGCAGCCAGCCAATGCGGTCCTGAGCGACCGTTTTTCGAACCGCCGCCCGAACGCTCCGGACGATCGCGCTTCGCGCCGACCGGCGGAGATGCGGCGGACTCGAACACAGGCCGTGGTAGACGTCAGCGTGTTCCAGGGGTTCCGGAACCCGGTCGGTGCGGGGCGCCTTCGGCACGCCAACGCTGCTGAAGGCGACGAGGAGAGGTAGTCTGAAACCCTGCAGAGGTCGAAAACGCGGGGCATCCTACTGATGCAATTCAAACGAAGGTCGTTTCCCCGGTGGAAGCCCGATGGACACGACAACCGGACGAGGATCGAGCGTCTAGCGGCACGCGGACGAAGCGGGGGACGAGGCCCCGCAGGTGGTGCGGGACCAGGTCGAGGCGTTGGCCCGGGCCAGAGCCCGGCAGATGCTCCTGGCGGCCTTGGAGGACGAAGTGAAGCTCGATCTTCAGCGCGAGCGCTACCAGCGCAGCGGCGGCTGCCGCGAGGCGGGGCCGCCGGGGCGACGGGCGCGAGGCGTTCCGCGGCTATCGCAACGAGACCACGCCGCGAATCCGGGCTATGCTCTCATGGGAGGAGCGCGGCGTTCTTCCGCATCGTCGGCCAGAAAAAGGAGCAGCCTCATGATTCCGATGAATCGCGTGCTCGTGCCGACCGATTTTTCCGAGCTGGCCACGCGCGGTCTGGAATACGCCCTGGACCTGGCCCGCACCTACAAGGCCGAGCTGCACGTGCTGCACGTCGTCGCGCCCAGCCGCCAGGCGCCCGCCGCCGTCGGGACCGGCCTGGTCGAAGGCGCCGGCGCGCTGGTCATGATCGAGACGGCGGAACAGGTCGCTTCGCGGCGGGCCGAGGAGCTGCGGACCTACGTGCACGACCGAGCCGCCGGCCTGCTGGTCGCGCCGCAGACCGCCGTCCGCATCGGAGCGGTCTGGGAGCAGATCGCCGGCTACGCCGACGAGGCCCGCATCGACCTGATCGTGATCGGCACTCATGCGCGCAGCCTGCTGAAGCGCATCCTCCTGGGCTCGACCAGCAAGGCGGTGCTGGAGCACGCAGCGTGCCCGGTGCTGATGGTGCCGATCGCGGCTGTGCAGCGGGCGGGTGCGACGCCGCATGAGCCCGCGCCCGCGGACTACGCCGGCCTTCATCCGACGCGCGCGGAATGAGCGCGCGGCGGCGCGCGCCGCTCGCGGCCGCACGTGTTTTCCCCGACCTCGGCCGCCCCACGGTTCACAACAAGCTCGCGGTCCTCCCGTGCCGCAGGTGGGATGAGCGGGACAGGAGGGAGGCATGCGACTGGTGATCGTCTCCAACCGCCTGCCGGTCGTGACCGAGTTCTCGGAAGGTAGCTGGAGCGTCCGGCCGGGTTCCGGCGGGCTGGTCACCGCGTTGGGTGCGGTGCTCCAGCGAACCGGCGGGCTGTGGATCGGCTGGTCCGGCGCGGGCGTCGACGATCAGGCCGCCATCGGCGCGCTGCTGGCGCAGGCCGGCGGCGAGGCCGGCTACGAGCTGCGCCCTGTTCCCATGTCGCAGGAGCAGGTCGCCGGGTTCTATCAGGGTTTCTGCAATGAGATCATCTGGCCGCTTTTTCATGACCTGCAATCGCGCTGCAACTTCGTCCCCGAGTACTGGACGAACTACATCGCGGTGAAGCAGGCATTCGCCGACGTGATCCAGCGGCACACGCGCAGCGACGATTTTATCTGGGTGCAGGACTATCACCTGATGGGGCTGGGTCGCCGGCTGCGCGTGCGCGGCCTGAGCAACCGGCTGGGCTTCTTCCTGCACATCCCGTTTCCGCCGCCGGACATCTTCTGCAAGCTGCCCTGGCGCACCAGTGTGCTGGAAGGTCTGCTGTATTACGACATCGTCGGTTTTCAGACGCCGCACGATCTGGACAATTTCCTGGACTGCGTGCGGACGCTGCTGCCGGAATCGCGGCGGCAGCAGCGTCGCGGGCGGACGCGCTGCTCGCTGGGCAGCCGGGCGGCGGAAGTCGGCGCGTTTCCGATCGGGATTGACTTCACCCGATTCGCCAGCGGCGCCGCCAGCGCGGAGGTGGAGCGCCGCGTGCAGGAGCTGCGACAGGACATGCCCGACCGGCAGATCGTGCTGGGGCTGGACCGGCTCGACTACACCAAGGGCATTCCCGATCGGCTGCGCGCGTTTCAACTCGCGCTGCGACGCTTCCCCGACCTGCATCGCAGGATCACGCTGTTGCAGGTCGTCGTTCCCAGCCGCGAGGCTGTCCCCGAGTATCAGGACCTCAAGGCCCGCATCGAGCGTGCCGTCGCGCAGATCAACGGCGAGTTCACCCAGCCCAACTGGGTGCCGATCCACTACATGTTCCGCAGCCTCGACTGGGAGGCGCTGCTTTCGTACTATCGCGCCGCCGACGTCGCCCTGGTTACGCCGCTCAAGGATGGCATGAACCTGGTGGCCAAGGAATACTGCGCGTGCCAGGTCGATAGTAACAGGGTGCTGATTCTCAGCGAATTCGCCGGCGCCGCCGTACAGCTTCGGAAGGATGCGCTGCTGGTCAACCCGTACGACACCGAGCGTGTCGCGGCCGCGATCGAGCGGGGCGTCAGCCGCACGCCCGCGCAGCGCAGCGCCGGCCGGCGATGCGGCGGCTGCGCAGCGTGATCCGCCGACACGACGTGGTCTGGTGGGTGCAGGAGTTCCTTCAGGCCGCCGGCGCGCCGTGTAGCCGGCTCGATTCGGCGCCGGAGGCCGCCGCGGCGGTCAGCACGGGCGACCCCCGATGAGCCGCGCCGACTACCCCGCGGCCGCCGCCCTGGCCCTGGCGCTCGATCGGCGGATCGAAGAACTGGCTTGCGCAGCGGTGCTGCTGGTCGCCAGCGACTACGACGGCACCATCGCACCGATCGTGTCGGATCCGGCCGCAGCAGAGCTGGAGCGCGAAGCGCTGGTCGCGCTGCAATCCTTGGCGCAAATGCCGCAGACGCACGTGGCGATCATCTCGGGGCGCTCGCTGGCAGACCTGGCCGAACGGACCCGCGCACTTGGCGACGTGCATCGGGTCGGCAGTCACGGCAGCGAATTCGAGGTCGGCCTGGCCCTGCCCCTCGCCGATGAGGCCCGCGCGCTGTACCGCCGCGTGACCGAAGCGGTCCGCGACATTGCCGGCTCGGTGGCGGGGTTCATCGTCGAGGAAAAACCGGCCTCGCTGGCCTTTCACTACCGCAACGTCGACGAATCGACCGCGCAGCGCGCGATCGCGGAGATTCTGCACGGTCCGGCGGCCTGGCCGGGCGTATTCGTGCGGCACGGCAAGAAGGTCGTCGAGCTGAGCGTCGTCCACACGGACAAGGGCGCCGCGCTGCGGCGTGTACGACAACGGGTCGGAGCGTCCGCGGTGCTGTTCATCGGTGACGATGTCACGGACGAGGATGCCTTCCTCACGCTCAGCGGACCGGACGTCGGCGTAAAGATCGGAGCGGAGCCGTCGGTGGCGGGCTTCCGCGGCGCGGACACGACCGAGGCTGCGCGCCTGCTGGCGCGGCTGGCGCAGCGCCGCGCCGACTGGCTGGCCGGTTCCAGCGCCCACGCAATCGAGCGACACGCGCTGCTCTCGGATCAGCGTACAACGGCACTGCTCGCCCCGGACGGGCGCGTCGTATGGATGTGCCTGCCGCGCATCGACTCGGCGGCGCTGTTCGCGGAGCTGCTGGGCGGGCCGGCGGCCGGGTACTTCGAGATTCGGCCGGCCAACGGAACAGGCGCGGCCGCCCAGCGATACGCAGGGAACACGTTCGTTCTCGAAACCCGCTGGCCGGGGTTGTGCGTGACCGACTATCTCGACTGCGGCGCGGGGCGCGCGTTTCAACGCGCCGGCCGCACCGACCTGGTCCGCGTGATCGACGGCCGCGGGCGCGTGCGCATCACGTTCGCCCCGCGGCTGGATTTCGGCCGGATGGAGACGCGGATGTCGTTGGGCGCAGCGGGCATTACGATCGAGGGGTCGATTGACCCGATCGTGCTGTCGGCGCCGGACGTAGCCTGGCGCCTGGTGGACGATGGCCGGCATCACACCGCGGTCGCCGAGTTCGATCTGACCAGCGGACCGGTCGTGCTCGAGCTGCGCTACGGCACGTCGCGCCTCGGTTCCGCGGCGCAGCCCGAGCCGGTTCGACGTGAGCGCACCGCACAGGCCTGGTCGGGCTGGGCTGCGGCGCTGCGCCTGCCCGAGCGCGGCCGGGACCTGGTGTTGCGCAGCGCGCTGGTGCTGCGGGCGCTGTGCTACGGCCCGACCGGGGCGATCGCCGCTGCCGCCACCACCAGCCTGCCGGAGCACGCCGGCGGCGTCCGCAACTGGGACTATCGCTATTGCTGGCCGCGCGACGCAGCGATGGCGGCCGCGGCCCTGCTGCGCCTGGGCGCCAGCGGACCGGCCCTGAAGCTGGCGGACTGGATTCTCGGGCTGCTCGAACACCTTCAGCCGCCGGCGCTGCTCAGCCCGCTATACACAGTCACCGGCGGACACCTGGCCGGCGAGGGCGAAGTGCCGGAGCTGGCCGGCTACTGCGGCAGCCGTCCCGTACGCATCGGGAACGCCGCCGCGCAACAGGTGCAGCTCGACGTCTTCGGACCCATCGCCGAGCTGGTCGCGCTGCTGGCGCAGGACGGCGCGGCGCTTTCCGGCGAGCACTGGCGGCTGGTTGAAGCGATGGTGGCTGCGGTGGCGCATCGCTGGCACGAGCCCGATCACGGCATCTGGGAAATCCGCGGACCGCGGCGACACCACGTGCATTCCAAGGTCATGTGCTGGCAGACGGTGGATCGCGCCGAGCGGGTGGCCAGCTACCTGGGTCGCAGCCGGCCCGAGTGGCGCGAGCTGCGAGCCGCGATCGCCGCCGATGTATTGCGGCACGGCTGGAACGATCGGGCTCAGGCCTTCGGCGCCACGTACGACGACGGACAGGCCGACGCCGCCAGCCTGTGCACGGGGCTGAGCGGACTGCTCGACCCCGACGACCCGCGGTTCGCTTCGACGGTCGCGCACGTCGAGAAATCACTGCGCGTCGGCCCCGTGGTCTACCGATACCGATACGACGACGGCTTGCCAGGCGCGGAGGGCGGATTCCTTCTGTGCACAGCCTGGCTGATCGAGTCCTACGTCCGGCTGAACCGGCTGGACGAAGCGCGCAAGATGTTCGACGGCTTCTTGACGCTGTGCGGGCCCACCGGGCTGCTGGCCGAGGAATTCGACCCGCATGCCCGCCGCAGCCTGGGAAATTTCCCGCAGGCGTACTCACATGCCGGGTTGATCAACGCGGCGCTGGCGATCGAGGCGGCCGAGAACGGTGCCCTGCGCAGCGCGGCGGGTCAGTAGATCCGCGTACTCTCGGTTTCCTCGACCGGCGTAGTGGTCTCATCCGACGTCATGGAGACCTTGAAGCGCACGTCGCCGATCTGATTGCCGCGCACGGTGACGCGGAACACGGCCCGCGCCTTGGGCGCCAGGCTGGGCAGCGGGTCGAAGACGACCTGCTGGCCGGCGACCGTCCCGCGCGTGGCGCCCTCGCCGCTGAGTGGAGTGGCCTCATTCGGCACGGTCGCGCTGATGCGGATGTTGGTGTCCGCCGCCGAGCCCTGGTTGGTGACCTGAATCTCGTAGACTTCGTTCTGCCCGACTTCGATCGGGTCTTCGATGTCAATCACTTCCAGCAGAATCGCCGGAATGCCGCGGACCAGCAGCGGCGACTGCGCCTCGCCTTCGGCACAGTAGGCCTTGACGGTGACCGGAAGCGTGAACTGGCCGATGGCCGAGGTTCCCAGCGTGTAGTGGACCGAGCGCCCGCGGCCCGGAGCGAGACTGCCGAGGTTCCATTGCACACCGCCGCCGACGGCCTGGCCGTTGTCGCTGGCATTCACGAACTGGGCGCCGTTGGGCAAGGGCGCGAAGACGACCGTCTCGCGGGCGTCCGCATCACCGGTGTTTTCGACGGTGATCTCAACCTTCGCCGGGCGGCCGACGTAGCGCTCGCCCGGCAGGCGCTGTGAAACCCGCAGCACGGGCCGGACGATGCGCGTCCCCGCCCCCGACTGGGCGCGCAGCTCCTCGGCCGTAATCGCGGTCGCGGTGCTCTCGAACGAACCGGTCGTCGCGGCCCGCGCGATGACGGTGAACTGCTTCGCCTCTCCGGGCGCGAGCGTGCCGACATCAATGCCGACGTCCGGGCTGCCCTCGCGGGTCGTCCAGCCGTCCGGCAGCGGGTCGCCGATCCGCACGCGCGTCGCCGCGCCGCTGCCTGGGTTCGAAACGACGTAGCGCAGCGGAATCTCGTCGCACACCAGCACCACCGGCGGCGCGCTCTTGACCAGCTCAAGCGCCGGCTGAACCGCCCGGATCGGCGCGCAGACCTGACCGGCGAAGCTGATCTTCGCGCAGCCGACTGACTCGCCGACCTGCCCGCACGTTGCGTTCATGACGAGCGTCAGGGTCGCCTGCGGCCGCAGGGCGATGATCTCCCAGGTAGCCGAGCGCGCATCGCGATGAGTGGGTTGCTTGTCGAAGCCGCGCACGTCCAGTGACGGCGCCCACTCGAACCGCAGCACCATCTCGCGCAACTCGCTGGATGTCAGGTTGGTCAAACGCAGGCGATAGTCGAACGGCACGCCCGCCCGCGTCTCGCGCGGCACGATGTGCTCAATCAGCACGGCGCTGGTATTGCGGTCGCCGGTTGGAAACGCGCTAGCTACAGAGACCAGCCGTGAATCTCCCGCGTCCTGAAATCCGACCGCGACCTGCGTGAGCATGGTGAGGAACGCGAACGCTGCGACGCGGCCCCAATGCAGGCGCCGATGATGGGTGTTAGCCATGGAACAAGTCTCCTGTCCGAAACGATCGCATGATAGCGGCGTTCACGCAATAAAAGGCCGGAGGACGCCAATGGTCGGCGCCCTCCGGCTAACAAGCTGCCTTGAGTCACGCGGGTCGGTTAGTAGATCCGCGTGGCCTCCGTCTCTTCGACCGGCACGGTGGCCTGGTCCGTGGTCATCGAGACCTTGAAGCGGACATCGCCCACGCCGGTGCCCTTGACCGTCACGCGCCAGACCGCCTTGGCCTTGGGCGCCAGGCTGGCCAGCGGGTCAAACGTGACCGTCTGACCAGAAACCGTACCCGGGGTCGCGCCGTCGCCGGACAGCGGCTGCTGTTCCGGTGGGCAGGTCGTGACCAGGCGGATGTTGGTGTCCATCGCCGTGCCCTGGTTGGTCACGGTGATCTCGTACACCTCATTCTGGCCGACCTCGATCGGGTCTTCGATGTCGATGACTTCGAGCAGCACGGCCGGGACGCCCTGCACGTTCATGACGTGCGCGGCTTCCGCTTCGGCGCAGGTGGCCCTGGCCGAAGCCGTGTTGCGCGATTCGCCAGCCGACGTCGGACGGACGTTCAGCTTGACGGTCTTCGAAGCACCCGGCGCCAGCGAACCAAGCGACCAGGAGACCGAGCGGCCACTGACCGTACCGCCGTCGCTGGCCGAGAGGAACTCGACGTTGCCCGGGAGCTGATCGGTCAGCACGGTGTTGTTGGCCGCCGCATCACCCGAGTTGGTGACCGTGATCTCGTACTCCGCCGAGCGGCCGATGAAGCGCTCGCTCGGGCCGGTCTTGGTGATGACCAGCACGGGTTGGCGAACGGTAGTCGTGCAGGAAGCCTCCGCCGACAGGCCGCCGTCGCCGGTGACCGTCGCGCGGTTAGTGAACGAGCCGGTGCGCTTGGCCTGAACCTGGAAGCTGGCCTGCTT
>CAYOHG010000133.1:0-7963 GCA_964403685.1 uncultured Planctomycetales bacterium | reverse complement strand
CAGGTTCGCCGTGCACTCGGCCAGGTCCAGGTCAAAGCAGCTCCCGCTGACGAACAGCGACGGGCCGCCGTCGGATTCCTGATAGCGCAGTCGCCCGGTGAACCGCCCGCGTGTCAGGCTTAGCCCGGCCAGTCGCCCGATCTCCGCCTGCTCCAGTGGAATCTCCGGCAATTGCAGATCGAGGGAATCGATCCGCACGCCCGCCCCGCCACGCGAGAACTCGACGGTCACCCGCACCGGTTGCGCCAGCGGCCGGCGATTGAACTCGCGGCAACTGATTCGGGCGACCCCGCGGCGAGCCTCGCGGAAATCGATGCGTCCGGTTGCGCCGGTGAAATGCGCGGCGAACCCGTTGCGCTCGAAGTGCAGGTCCATCGCACGAAACGTCACGCGCCGCGGGCCGCGCTCCTCCAGACCCGGGCGCAGCCCGGAAGCGAGCACGCCGCGGTAGTCGCTGCGCAGCCAGCTCCGCGTCGAGATTTCGCAGGTGCCGCCGGACAGATGCACCTCGTAGGCATCCGGATCGCCGGCGAGTGGGGTACGTGCCACGATGGCGCGGCGGCAGTTCAGCGCCACGCCCCGTCGCTGCGGCAGCCAGACGGTCACGTCCTGAAACTCGCGCGAGGTGCGCGATTGCGGCACGACCCGGCCGATTTCACTGGGCAGATCCAGCGCGTCACTCAGCCGCTGGGCGCACGAATTCCGGTAGGCGTCGCTGCGCAGATACCAGGCGTAGCCGCCGGTGACGGCCAGCGAGCCGAACACAAGTACAACCGCGGCCGAAAACGCGATCCAGCGCGGGGCAGGCATAGGCGGGATTGTAACGACGCGCCGCCCGCGCTACGACGACGCCGCGCCAGCGCCGGTGCCGGCACCGACCTTGAACGCCGTCGCGATCCCGAGGAATCCGAAGAGCAGGTCGATGAAGCCAAGGTTGTCAATGACGATCTGCGTAACGGACAGTTCGGCCAGGATTTCACCGGTCGCACGCTCGATCTGCGCTTCCTTCCACTCGTCATACGGAAGTGGATTGGACTTCATCTCCGTCAGCAGGGGGATGCGATGCGCGCGAAAGTCCTCGAGCTCCTCGGTCGTCACGTCAGCCGCCGCGCTCTCGTCGGTGTACCCGTGCGAAACCATGAATTCGCGATGCTGCGACTCATCGGTAAGCGCTGCGAAATCCTCGGCGTCCTTCTGAAACTCGTCGAAGACTTCCGGGGTGATTTCCGATGCGAGTGCCGCGCGAACCTCCGCCGGGGCGGCGTATTGCACGGCGATCATCTTGCCGGCGAAGATGGCGATCAGCGCCATGCCCGCGCAGGCGAAGCCGGTGGCCGCCCCGCGCCCGCCCAGCAGCCGCGCACCAAGACCGACCAGGCCGCCGACGGCCCAGGCCACGTAGCCGATCTCGTAGTTGGTAAGCACGGAAATGAGCGCCCAGGCGCCCGCACCAACGAGTGCACCAATGGTTCCGCCGATCAGGGCCGTTGGCTGCATGTGAAATCCATCCCTATTCGAGTTGATGGGGGCACTATAGGCGTCGGTTTCAGCGAAGACAAGCGAATCGGAGCGTCGTCGACTCAATGGCGACTGCCTCTTCGAGATGAACGCCGCTCCGCCCGCACTCGCGGAGAATCGCCCCGCACTTCCCCGCGACCACGGCGCTCGGGCACCATCGGGTCCGGCGCAACGGCTTTCGCCAACGCCGGGTGCCGCCTGCGGCGTGCTCTACGGCGTTGCCAACCGGAGATAGTCCAGGCCAAACATGTTGCCCGGCGTCGCGCGCGCGTTGGCACCCTTGACTTCGACCATGATCTGATTCTCGCCCGCCTTCAGATCGAATTCGCCCAACGGCATTTCCTCCGTCGGCTTGACGCCGTCGTGATAGAAGTCGAGCGGCTCGCCGGCCGGCTTCCCGTTGATCGAAATCTGATGAACACCATAATCGCCGGCCCGCAGGAACCGGGCGTAAACCATGAATCGCCCGGCTTGCGGCGAAGCAAAGCCCAGCACCAGCCGATCCCCCACCGCCGCATGCCGCCACCAGCGATGGTTCTCATTGCTCAGTCCGTCCCACGGCTGCACCTCCAGCTCGCCGCCGCTGCGCTGAAGCTCGGTCATCTCCTCGCCTTCGAGGGCGCCGGCGACGCGCGCCGGAGTGTAGGTTGGGAGCCTCACGACGCGCAGCGCGGCCGGATCGATCGGCGCGAAGCGATCGGTGCCCTCCGGCCGGGAGTACCAATAACTCGTAATGGCCATCGCGACCTTGGTATCCGGGTGCCAGTGCCATAGTTCCATGTCGAACCGGAAATCGCGGGTATAGGGGATGCAGTCGATGATGTGCCAGCGGTTGACGCTGGTCTGTCCGTAGTTCCCCGGGCCGTCGCAGCGCGTCTGGTTGTGGTAGGCGTGCGAGAACGGCTCCGGCCAGCACCAGGCGTAGCCATAGTAGTCCTCCGTGCCCGTGCCGAAGAAACTCGGAAAGCTCTCGTTATCGACGTAGATCTTCTCGTCACCTTCGCCCCACCACTGCTTGACGGGGTTGGCGATGGAGAACGCGGCGCCGACAAAGGTACCCGGCGCCCCGCCGGCGGTCAGGTAGTTCCAGTCGATCATCGGGCGGGTGGGCACGTCGTATTCCGCCCGCCACTTGGCGTGAAAGTACATCGAGCGCGCGTCCCAGACCCACGGCACGTGATCGACCTCGACCGACACGTCCACGCGCTGGCTGCCGTGGTTGGTCATGCGAATCTCGACGGCCTCCCGAAACGGCATCACCCAGTTGCAGCGCATGCGGCCGTCCTTCGCGACGCCCGCGACCAGACTCTCATAGGCATTCACGCCCGGCGCGCTGCCGAAGAAATCGCCCAGCGGCGCCGCGACGGTCTCCTGCCCGTCGAACGAAAGGCTGATCACCGTCTGCCGCAGAGCGTCGATGAGGTTGTCGGCTTTCGGGGCGACCCGCAGGGACGTGAGCGCCCGCGCCCCCCGCAGGCGGATCGCAAAACTCTCACCCGGCCCCATTCCGAAATCACCGGGCTGGGTTTCCACGTCCGCCCGCCGCGGCGCCGCGGTCGCCGGCGTGCGCAGCGCCGCCGCCAGCCGGTCAATCTCCGCGGCACACGCTTTCAGATCTTCGCGCCGGAAGGTCTCCACCGGCGTTCCGGCGGCGTACGTGCGGTAGTTCACGTGATAGTAAAACCCGCCGGCATCACTGGTGATCTTGCAGCGCTTCGCGTACGGAATCGGGAAGTAGCTGTTCCAGCCGCGGCTGGAGACCGTCGCGATTGGCTCCGGGAAACCCGGCAGCTTGCCGCTGAGAAAATCCGCCAGCGGAGCTTCGAGCGCCGCCACGGGCGCATCGTCGAGGTAGATGCGCAGCGTACCGGCGGGATTCGCGGACCAGATCCGCACGATCGCGCCGGGTCCGTCCATTTCCGCCAGCACGTGTTCCTTGCGCCCGTTGTGCTCCTCGATGCGCAGATACTGGCCGGCGTCGGCGTTGGCGAACCAGTGCTCCGCATCCGCCGAGGAGGTCGAGGCGCGGTCGTAGCTGGAAAACTGCCTGCAAGTGAAGCTGGGTTGCGGCAGCAGCGCGAGTCGCTCGAGGTCGGTCAGCTCCGCCAGCAGCGTGCGCGTCGACACCGCATCGGCCGCCAGCGCGCTCGAAATGCCCGCCAGCAGCGTAAGGCACAGCGCGACTGCCTTCAGTCCGCATCGTTTCATGGCTTTCTCCCTGCGGCTGTGGATGTGAAGTTCCGGCGGACGCGCCGGCCCGCGGAACCGCTTCGCGTAGCATATCATGCCGCGAATGCCAGCCCAGTCCGCCGATGCAACTTCCCACGCCGCCGACCGGTCGAACATCAGCGGATTGGACCGCGGCGGGCTGGCGTACGGCGTCGCGGCGTACTTGTGCTGGGCCGCCGTCACGATCTATTACAAGCTGGTCAAGCACGTTTCCAGCATGGAGGTGCTGACTCACCGCATCATCTGGTCCTCGCTGCTGCTGCTTGTGCTGTGCGCCTGTTTTTCGCGCGCGGCTGTCCTCCGCGCTGCGCTGCGCCGCCCGCGCGCGCTGCTCGGGTTGATGGCGACCGCGATTCTGATCGGCGGCAACTGGCTGACGTTCATCTACGCGACCGCCAGCGACCAGGTGCTCCAGGCCAGCCTGGGCTATTTCATCAACCCGCTCGTCAGCGTCTTGCTCGGATTCGCCTTTTTGCGCGAACGGCTCAATCCCCTTCAGTGGAGCAGCGTGGCGCTGGCCGCGTCAGGCGTGCTCCTGCTGGTCGCGACCCAGGGCACGCTGCCTACGCTGGCGTTGTTCCTGGCCTTGAGCTTCGCGCTTTACGGCCTGCTGCGCAAGCTGATCGCGATCGACGCGTTGGCCGGGCTGGCCCTCGAGACCACGCTGCTGGCGCCCGCCGGCGTCGGCTATCTGGTGTGGCTGCTGGCCACGAATCAAGCCACGTTCGCCCATGCCGGTTGGTCGATGGATGTGCTGCTGATCTCCGCCGGTGTCATCACCGCTTTCCCGTTGCTGTGGTTCACCATCGCAGCTCGGCGGCTTCCTCTGACAACGCTTGGGTTCCTTCAATACCTGGCGCCGACGGGGCAGTTCCTGCTGGCGGTACTGGCGTTCGGCGAGCCCTTCAAAGCCGCGCAACTGGCCAGTTTTGCGCTGATCTGGCTCGGGTTGATCCTGTTCTCGTACGACGCGTTGCGGAACGTGCGAGCGTGACTCGCCCTGGCGCCGCTGAATCCGGCCGGAGCGTTCATGGCAGCCTCTGCTTGAGCCGATAACTCTGCTAGTATTGCCGCGTCGCACCATGGCACGAAGAGACATTGGCCCCCGTCGGAATCGCCTGGACGCCCACCACCATGCTCTGGCAACGCTTTTTTTCGATCGGCTGCGTCGCCCGCTCTGGTCGTTCGATGCGGCCGCTGCGTGCGCGCCCACTTGGAGTGTTTCTGGCCCTGGCCGTCCTGCCGGCTATCGCCAGCGCCCAGGACGAGCGCCCCGCTGAGAGCGCGCCCACCGCCGCGGAGAGTCAACCGGCCGAGGACGCGCCGGCCGACGACCTCGGATCGCGCGATCGGCTGACTGGTGACTGGGGCGGCACACGCTCGGCGCTTGAGCTGCGTGGTTTCACCTTCGACCTCGGCCTGACGAACGTGTTTCAACACAACGCCCACGGCGGCGTCCAAACCAAGCAGAGCCATCGCGTCTCAGGCAGCTATGACCTTGAGGTCACGCTGGACTTCGGTGCGATGGAGCTGATTCCCGGCGGTTCGGTCTACATGCTGGCCGGTGGAAGCTGGGATGAGGGCGTGTCGGGCCGCGGGTACGTGGGCGACTACTTCGGCGTGAGTTACGACGCCTACGAAGACCGCGTCATCGACGTCTACGAGCTGTGGTACGAGCAGGCCCTGCTCGACGACAAGCTGCGCTTCCGGCTGGGCAAGATCGACCTCAGCGGCACGTTTGACAACAACGCGTACGCCAACGATGAGACGTCCCAGTTTCTCAACACGGCGCTGGTCAACACGGGCAACGTGCCATTCCTGTTCCCGCTGAACGGGCACGGCGCGCAGGTGGTGATCGCACCCTGCGACTGGTTCTACTTCGCCGCGGGCGTGATCGACGCCCACGCGAACGCGATCGAGACCGGCTTTCGCACCGCGTATCACGGGGCGGATGATTTCATCAGCGTGTACGAATTCGGGATGACACCGGTTTGGGAAATTCCCTGGGGCGCGCTGCCCGGGGCATATCGCTTCGGATTGTGGTACGACCCGCAGCCCAAGGAGAAGTTCTTCAACGATCTGGGCGGCCGGCTGGTGACAGCGCCGCTGAAGCGCGACGACGTGGGATTCTACGCGAGCCTCGATCAGGCCGTCTGGCGCGAGAACCCCGAGCAGGCCGAGGACGAGCAGGGCTTCGGGCTGTTCGCGCGATATGGCTACGCACACGCGGATGTCAACGAAATCGAGCACTTCTGGAGCGTGGGCGGGCAGTATCGCGGCCTGGTTCCGGAGCGTGACAACGACGTACTCGCCTTCGGCGCAGCGCAGGGAATGCTGAGCGATCGACTCGTGTACACGGGAATGGATCCGAATCACGAGACCGTGCTCGAACTCTACTACAGCCTCGAGCTCTTCCCGTGGATGGTGCTGACGCCCGATTTCCAGTGGATCCTCCGTCCCGGCGGCGAGAACGGGCGGGATGCGTTCGTCTACGGACTGCGTGTACAGATGGCTTTTTGAGCGGACTTGATTTGCGGAGACCTGGCATGCTCAAGCGAACCTGCCTTCGTCTGGCCCCCCTGCTGCTTTCGCCATTGCTGTTTGGCGCCGGCTGCACCACGATCGTGCGCGACGCGCTGATGGGTGGCGCATTCGATTTCGTCGCCGGCACGACAACCGATTTGCTGTCTCAGCTTTTCCCGGTCGTCGACGCGCTGGCCGGCGGCTGACGCGCGGCCCTTTTTGCGCGAACGGTCGCGCTGACCGATCTTCCTCACCGGCTCGCACGGCACCGAAAATCGTGCCACCGGGCTGTCGCCCCCGCGTTTGCTGACGCGCGCGCGACGCTCGCGGCACTTTTTGGTTGCCTCCCCCGCCCCGTGATTCTGACGCTTCCTGTGATTCGCCAGCAGGCGAGTCGCGGGAGCGTTTATGGGGCTTCGGCTGGTATGTGCGTGCCTGCTGCTGGCAGCGCCAGGTTGCGCGACGCCGGCAGCGCCTAGCCGCAGCGAAGCCACGCTGCACCAGGTGCCGCGCGGCGATCGCCGACTACCGCACCCGTCCGCCATCCACGCGCGCACCGCGCCGACCGCGCCATCGCTCGCTGCCGCGCAGCGCGCCATACTGGCAACTACGGCGAAGCGCCTCGGAGACGGAGTCTTTTACGTGCGGGCCGACGTGCCGCGCACGCCCGGCCCCGCCGCTGTGCCGACAAACGGCGGGCTGGCCGGCTCGGTCCGCAACGGCGGTGTCGGCGCCCTGGTCGATCGCCAGAGCCTGGTGCTCACCGCAGCGCATGTCGTCCGCGGCGCAAGTCGTGTCTGCGTGGTCGGTGCCGACGGATGCGCGCACACCGCGGCACAATTCATCGTGCATCCCCGGCTTGATCTTGCGCTGCTGGTTGTCCCAACGCTGCGCGGCGACCCGCTCACGCCGTGCACGCCCGAGATCGCGCCCGGCATGCCGGTCGTCGCGTTGGCGGCACGAAACGCCGAACTGCCGAGCGACCCGCGCTTTGGTGTGTTGCTGCGCGGAAGCGTCTCCATGCAGCAGCGTCTCGATCCGCAACAGCGCTGCGATTACGCCGGCCTGCTGGAATCAACCGTCCTGCTTGAACCGGGTTTCAGCGGCAGTCCGCTGGTGGATATCGACGGGCGATTCGTTGGGGTTAATCTGGCTGTCGCCGGCGCCGCGCCGCACGCCCGCCGCGCATATTCGCTGCCATTTGACGCGCGGACGCTCGCGGCGATTGACGAACTTCGCCGCCAGATTACGGCGCTTCGGCCGGCTCCGGATCCGCCAGCGGGACGTTCTGCCCCCATACGTGGCTGAGAAAGCGCTCCACCTCGCGGGTGTAGACGTCATTCTCCCAGAACGCGCCCCAGGCATGCGGCAAACCGGGCATCCGCACCAGCGTTTTGGCGCCCGGCGCGCGATCGAAGATCATCTGAACGGACTCCGGCGTGGTCAGGACGTCGGCCTCGTTCAGAAAGATGAGCACGGAGTCGGGCACCCGCTGGATCATCTCCTCGCTGAGCATCTCCACTGGCAGCGTTGCCACCACGTCTTCGGTGGCGTCCTGAAGCAGCGGGTAGAAACGCCGGATGGTTTCGCCCAGCGCCAGGGGCGAATCCAGGATCACGCCTCGCACCAGCTCCGGACGCTGAGCGGCGGCGGCCACTGCGGGGATCGACCCCAACGAAATGCCATACAGCGT
>CAYOHG010000132.1:0-7991 GCA_964403685.1 uncultured Planctomycetales bacterium | reverse complement strand
AGCACAGCCGCCCTCGGCTGTGTCTTTCTCGCAACGGCATGGAGCACAGCCGCCCTCGGCTGTGTCTTTCTCGCAACGGCATGGAGCACAGCCGCCCCCGGCTGTGTGTTCTGGAGCGCCTCCGCCTGCGCCATTTCCAGGAACCGCGGTGCGTTTCGGAAACCCGAATCAGCCGGCCCATTATGCCGCCTGGTTCAAAGGCGAACGCGGCCGGCGAAGCAACCGCCTCCTAGGGCGCCGCGACGGCCGCCGCAACGGCCTGGTCGCTCGTCGACGGTCCGGCCTTGGCGAGTGATGCAAGCACGACTTGCTGTGTGAGCAGCTCGGGGAGCAGGATCGGCTGATCGGGCTGTCCCGCCGGGAAGACGACGTTGAGCGGGACGCCCTTGCGTCCGTGCCTGACCAGCTCGGCCAGGATTCGTTCGTCATGCCGCGTGAAATCGGCCTTCACGGCCACGACCTTCAGCCGCTCGAACTCGGCGCGAATGCGATCGGTTTCAAGCACAAAAAACTTGTTCGACCGGCAGGTCAGACACCAGTTGGCCGTGTAGTCGACGTAGACCGTGTGGCCCTGCCCGGCCAGGCGTTCGGCCAGGCCTGGCTCCCACGCGACCCAGTTGATTCGGGAATTCTCAACGAACCAGCCCTGCCCGCCGAACCAGCCGCCGGCGACCACGGCCGCCGCCGCGGCCCAGGTAGCCCAGGCGCGTCCGGCCGGTGTGCCGAGCCTGACTCGACCCAGCAACCAGCAGGCGAGCCCGACCGCCAGCAGGAGCGCTAGCGCAGCCAGCAGTCGCGGCAGCTCGACCTGCTCGGACACCACGGACAGCAACCACAGCACAACGCCCAGCAGTACGAATCCCACGATCTGTTTGAACGTGATCATCCACGGTCCGGGTCTGGGCAGGAAACGCAACCAGGCCGGAAACGCACTCAGCAGCAGATACGGCGCCGCCAGGCCCAACCCGACCATCATGATCCCCGACGCGGCGATTGCCGGTGGGAACTGCGTCAGCACTCCGATCGCCGGTCCCAGCAGCGGTGCTGTGCAGGGCGTCGCCAGCGCGGTGGTCATCACGCCATTGAAAAACGCTCCGCCGTAACCCTCGCGCCCGGCCAACTCGCCGGCGGCGGCGGCGGCGCTGCCGGGAAGTTGAATTTCGAAGACACCCAGCAGGCTGAGCGCGAACGCGAAGACCACGCCGACGAGCACGATCACGAAGCTGGGCTGCTGCATGAGCCCGCCCCAGGCCGCCCCACCCCAGCCGATCGCAATCGCAACGGGAACGAAGCTGACCAGTATTCCCGCCGTGTAGATCAGCCCCATGCGCAGTACGCGGCCGGGTTCGTCACCGGCCTGCTGGGCGAAACCCAGGATCTTCAGCGAGATCACCGGCAGCACGCACGGCATGATGTTCAGGATCACGCCGCCGACAAACGCCAGCAGCAGCACCCAGGCCAGCGAGTTCGAGCCGCCATCCGCTCCGCGTCCGCCACTCGACGACGGCTGACCGGACGGCGCAGCCCGCTTCAGCTCGGAGAGGAGGGGATCGGCGTTGGCGACGGCCGGCGCCCCCGCGGCGACCACATCCAGTTCCGCGACGGCCTCGGCCATCATCGGTGCAAAGCAGGTTCCCGCATCGTTGCACGCCTGATACTGCACGAGCGTGCGAATCTGCACACGGCCGGGCTTCGTTTCCAGCGGCACGCGAAACGGAGTGACGATGACGACGCGACCGCCTTGCTCGCGGACTTTGCCGAGGAACTCGATGTCGCGGACTTTCGGCTCGGGCCAGCGCTGCGCCGCCGAGTCGATCTTCAGAGGCGTGCTTTCGTCGAAAAACACGCGCGCGGCGACAAGCCCTTCAACGCCCGGGTTGCGGTCCTGAATGTGATGACCGGCTTCGACGGTCAGCAGCAGCGCCAGCTCTCCCGCCGCTCCCGCCGGAATCTGGGTATGTGACGCCAGCAGGCGACTGCCCCCCAGGTACGGCGCTTCGGACAGCAGCGCCGGCATTCGCTCGGCGACGCGCGCCCAACTCGCCGCGTCGCCGATCTGCGACGATGGCGCCGGCAGCACCAGTCGCGCTGTCGCCGACACGGGAACGCAGGAAGTAGCGCAAGCGATGCCTCGAACGCGCGCAGCGACCTCGATCGGCGGGTCGAGGCGGGCGTCCGCCGCGAGCCGCAGCGTTGAAACCGCGAAGAACTCGCCGTCCAGCCCCAGGTATTCCTGCCCCAGCGCGCTGGCGAGCTTGGGAGTCGTGAATCGCACCGGGTCGATCGTGACGCCTGCCGGCAGTTCCCATTCAACCGTCGTCGGGGCGCCCGGCCCCAGCACCACCGGGTGATACATATGCCACGGGGCGGGTAGCGCGAGCCGGACGGCGATTGCCGTGCTCTGCCCGGGCTGAACCGCACCGTTTTCGATCAGGATTTCCGCCGAAAGCTCCGGCGGCGCGAGGACCGCCGGCGGCGCGTTCTGACTGGTCGCGATCAGCAGGGTTAATGCGGTGAGGAACATCCGCTACTCCGAGTCGGAATTCAGCATGGGTGCCTATTCTATGCGGCAGACCCGACGACACCGCCCGCTGCCCAGCGCACCACGCGCGCAACATTCTCTTAGACTCGCATGCCCGCATTCCAGCATTCCCGCGTTCCCAATGTCCGGAGAGCCGGGCTGGATGTTGCTTGGATGCGCTCGCTCGGGAGCCGTTACCGAACCCAGTCGCTATGGGCCGGTGCGGCCAAATCCAGCCGCAACGCCGTGTCTTAATCTTGACTCGCTGGTCAATTGACGCGATAATACCTTTGTATTAGCATTCAAACACCTGGACCGGTATCAAAGCAGCCGGTCTTCTCATATGGCGAACGGGGCGCTGCGATGCTTCTGACCGACTCGACCGACGGACGGCCCGTACGCGTGCTCGACGTGCGAGAGCACGGACCTTCGGGCCGCCGCCTGATGGAACTCGGGCTCATCACGGGCGCTTTGATTCAGGTGCTCGGCCGCGCGCCGCTGGGTGATCCGCTGCGCGTCCGCGTGGGCGATTTCGATCTTTCGCTGCGCCTCGGCGACGCCGCCAATGTCGTGGTGGAATCGGCCTGATCCACAGGGCTCATGGGGCGCTCGTCGCTTCCGGCGTATTCGGCTTCGACGCGGGGAAGTTACCCAATCGATTCGCCATGACGGAAACTGGCTGCTCCGGCTGCGCGACACGAGGCTCCGGCGGCGGTGACGCTCCGCTGCCAATCAGCGTGGCCGGCCGCTCAGCGATCGTTGCCCTGGTCGGAAACCCCAATACCGGCAAGACGTCGCTCTTCAACGCACTCACCGGCTATCGCCGTCATGTCGCCAACTACCCTGGTGTAACCGTCGAGCTGGCCCGCGGTCCGATTCGCGGGGCCGCGCGCAGCATGGAGCTGCTGGACCTGCCCGGCACGTACAGCCTCGCCGCGCAGTCCCCGGACGAGCAGATCGTCTGCGACGCGCTTTGCGGGCGCATCGCCGGCGCGCCGCGGCCGGATGTCGCGCTGGCGGTACTCGACGCGTCCAACCTCCACCGTAACTTCTACCTGCTGAGTCAGTTGCTGGAGCTGGAGCTGCCGGTCGTGGTCGCGCTGAACATGGTGGATGTGGCCCGCGCCCGGGGGGTCGGAGTCGATCATGAGGAGCTGTCGCGCCGCCTGGGCATTCCGGTCGTGCCCGTCATCGCGATTCAACCGCTGACGCTCCGGCCGCTGCTGGCGGCACTGGTCGGCGCGATCGGGTCGCCGCCGAGCGCGGCAGCGCCCATCCTGCTGCCAGAGGTTGTCGAGCGGTCCGTAACGGACCTTCAGGCCATTGCGGCTGGCTCATTGCGGCGCGGTGAAGCGCTGCGGCTGCTGATCGACTCCGCCGCGCCCCGACGCCGATCGCTCGTTGCCATGGATGGTCTGACCCGGGCGGTGAGCGAGTGTCGCGATCGTATTGTGCTCGCGGGGCTGAATGCCGGTCGCGCGGAAGTTCAGGCACGCTATGGGTGGGCCAGTCGCGTACTGGCGGGGGCAATCACGCGCCCCGCGGTGCCGGTGCGGACCTGGTCGGATCGCATCGACGCCGTCCTGACGCACAAGTTCTGGGGCGCGCTGGTTCTGGTCGGCGTGCTCTTCGCGGTGTTCCAATCCATCTTCGTGTGGGCCAATCCGCTGATGGGGACGATCGAGTCGGGCTTCGGAGCGTTTGCGGAGTGGCTTGCACCGCGCCTGCCGGGGGGAGCCTTGCGCAGTCTGGCGACCGACGGCCTGATCGCAGGCGTCGGCGGAGTGCTGGTGTTTCTGCCCCAGATTGTCATCCTCTTTGCGCTGATCGCGATTCTGGAAGACTGCGGATACATGTCCCGCGCCGCGTACCTGATGGACCGGCTGATGCGAATCGCCGGGCTGAGCGGGCGCAGCCTGATCCCGCTGTTGTCGGCCTTTGCGTGCGCCGTACCTGCGATCATGGGCACGCGCACCATCGCCAACCGCCGCGAGCGCATGGTCACCCTGCTGATTGCGCCGTTCATGAGCTGCTCGGCGCGGCTGCCGGTGTACACGCTGATGATCGCGGCGTTCGTGCCGAATGACCGCTACTTCGGGGGCTGGGTCGGTTTGCAGGGCCTGGTGATGATGGCCATGTACCTCGCCGGCGTGCTTGTGGCCATCCCGCTGGCGTGGCTACTGCGGCGGACCGCGTTCCGCGGAGACGCCGGCGGGTTCATGCTCGAACTGCCCAGCTACAAGATGCCGCGGCTGCGAGCGATCGGGCAGCGCATCACCGGCGCATCGCGCGAGTTCCTGGCACGGGCGGGCACGGTCATACTGCTGGTCAACATGATCGTGTGGGCGCTGAGCTATTTTCCGCGACCCGTCGCGACCCGGCTGGCCGTCGAGACGGAAGCCGCCGCCAGCGGCTGGGACGCGCAGCAGACGCAGGCGGCACTGGCCGGCGAGTACCTGCGCGGCAGCTATCTGGGCACGGCCGGCCGCTGGATCGAGCCGGTCGTCGCGCCGATCGGGTGGGATTGGCGCATTGGTGTAGCGGTGATCGCTTCGTTCCCAGCACGCGAGGTTGTGATCGCCACGCTGGGAACCGTCTACAACCTCGCGGACGTAGACGAGGAATCGGCGTCGCTGCACGCGGCCCTGAAACGCGCCACCTGGGCCGGCCAGACCCGCCGCGTTTTCGACCTGCCGGTGGCCCTGTCGCTGATGGTGTTCTTCGCGCTATGCGCCCAGTGTTCCAGCACGCTTGTCATGATCGGGCGGGAAACGCGCTCCTGGCTGTGGCCACTGGCGTCGTTCGCCAGCATGACCCTGATCGCCTACGTCGCCGCCTGGCTGACGGCGAGCGTGGCCCGAGCCGCGGGACTTTGACGCATGCCGGCCGTAAGCCGGTACAATCCCGGCCCGGCGTCGGCCCGGGGCGGCGCTGGTCTCGGGGAACCGCATGAAATCGCGCGGCAACGACTTCCTGCTGGGAACCGTCGTCCTGGCGTTCGTGGCGCTGTTCGTCGCGACCGTGATCTTCTTCACACCGGCGTACCGCGCGCGCACGCGGGCCGTGCAGATCGAGTTCGAGCATGACCGCGGTGTCTCACCCATCAAGGTCGGCAGCCCGGTGCTGCTCAGCGGCGCCCTGCAAGTCGGCAAGGTCACGGGCGTAACCACCAAGACGCGCGACGTCACGACGCCCGACGGGCGCGAACGTCACCTTATCATCGTCGTCGACACCGAGATCGACGAGGCGCTGGACCTGTTCGAGGATTGCCAGATCACCACCGATCAGCCGCCCGTCGGCGGCGGCGGGGTGGTCGTGATTCTGACGATTGGAAGGTCGCCGCGCCCGCTGCTGGCCGGCAAAGTCGTCGCCGGATTGCCGCCACAGAGCTTCGCCGCGGCCATCGGCGGACTTTCGCGGGCGCTGCTGGGGCCCGGCGGGCTGGTCGAAAAGCTCGACCAACAGCTCGACGCGACCGCCGACGGTTCGGTCATGAACCGGCTCGTCGCCAGCCTGACGGACGTGAACGGCATTACGACGGAGTTGCGGGCGCAGCTCTCGGCAGCCGAGCAGAAGACGCTGATGGGCAAGCTGCTGACGATCGGCGACAACATCAGCACGCTGACCGGAGCGCTGCGCGACCAGATGCGTTCAGACGATCAGACCGCGCTGCTGGCCAAGGTTCACGTCGCGCTGGACCGGCTGACCGGCGCCTTGCAGGAGGTCAACGCGCTTGTCAGCGAGAACCGCCCCGCCCTGAGCACGATCACCACGGACGTCGCCGACGTCACCAGCACGCTCAGTGGCACGGTAGCGCCGGCCCTGGCCGCCGAGTTCCGCCGCGACGACCCGCAGTCGCTGCTGGGCAAGCTGCACGAGAGCATGGACGGCGTGCGCCGGTCCATGTCCGACGTCGCCACGATGACCGAGACGGGCCGCGTGCTGCTGGTCGGCAACCGGCCCGCACTGCAACGCACCATCGAGAATCTCAAGAGCACCAGCGACCGGCTGCGGGTCGGCGTATCCGAGCTGCTGCTGGCACCCTGGCGGCTCGTGCAGCCGCCGGAGAGTCAGCTTCAGCGGCTGGATGTCTTCGAAGCGGCCCGCTATTTCGCGGAGGCGGCCGCCCATCTGGATGACAGCGCCCAGCGGATGGAGGCGATCCTGACTGCGTCGCACGACGGGCGACCGATCGCCGGCGAGGCCGACATCCGCGAGATTCAGAACAGCCTCCAAGCGGCTTTCGATCGCTTCCAGCAGGCCGAGAACTTCCTGTGGGACAAGATGAAGTAGGCGGACCGTTCGCGTGGGGACCGGCGCAAGCGACTTATTCGACCTGCTGATCGTCGGCGCCGGACCCGCCGGCTGCTCGGCGGCCATCGCCGCCGCCGCGCGCGGCCTGCGCGTCGCGCTGGTCGACGCGGCAGAGTTTCCTCGCTCGCGCTCTTGTGCGGGTTGGATTGGTCCGGCCGGCGTGGAATTGTGCGAGCGCCTGGGCGTCGCGGCCCGCAAGGTCGGTGCGGTGCGTTTTCGCGGTCTGCATCTGCACTCCTGGGACTTCAAGCGCAGCAGCACGGTCGACGAGCCGGAGCTGTCCGGTTGGATCGTCCCGCGCGCGTCGTTCGACCAACACCTGCTGGCAGCCGCCCGGACCGCCGGCGCCACGCTGCGCGCCCCGGCGACGGTTGGCGCGCTGCGGATTGGCGAGGATGGCGTCGAAGCCCGGCTCGACCCCGCTGATTCGCTTCGCGCGCGAATTCTCCTGATTGCCGATGGGGCGCGCTCAAGGACGGCGGCGATGGCCAACCTGCTGCCGGCCGGACAGTCCTTCGATGCGGCCACGTGCCTGTTCATCGAGGCACCGGCCGCGGCAAAGGCTGATCGCCTCGACGTGGTGCTTGGCAGCGGTCGCCCGACTCATCTGGCGACACTGGTGCAAACGGCGCAGACGCTGCGCCTGTCGCTGCTCTCGCGCGCGGCGCCGGCCGAGGCTGCTACCGCATTCGAAGCGCTCTGTCGAAGCGCCGTCGCCGCGGGGCTCCTTCCTGGCGGGATGACTTTCTCGCCAGAGCGGCTCATCAGCCCGGCCGGCGTCGGGCTGGGCATGGACACGCACGTCGGCAAACGCTGCCTGCTGATCGGCGACGCCGGCGGGTTCGTCACGGCGTTCAGCAACGAGGGCATTTACCCGGCCATGCGCTCGGGGGAGATCGCGGCGGAAGTCGCCGCCAGCGCCGTCGCCGCGCGCGTCCCGCAGGACGAACTGGCGCGCTTCGACGGCGCGTGGCGCAGCGGCCTGGCTGAGTATCTGCGCATGCCCAACACCGATTTGTCGCTGCTGCTGCCGTTAGTCTTCGGCAACGAGCAGATGGCTCGCCGCGTGGCACGCGCGTTCCTGCTGGGGCGGGCGTTCTAGCGCAAACGCGGGCGCTGGCCGTGGCCGCGCAGGCCGGCCCGCGCGCGTATTTCT
>CAYOHG010000131.1:0-7996 GCA_964403685.1 uncultured Planctomycetales bacterium | reverse complement strand
GTGCGGAAGCCCTCGTTCATCTCCAGCAGCCGCACCAGCACGCTATCGGCAAGCCCGGCCAGCGGCGACTGCGGATTGACCGAAAGGAAATCGCGGAATCCTTCGAGCCGCCGGGGCGCGCTCTCGGCGGCCAGCGCCGTGGTGTTGAAGTTCAGCAGTTTGGCGCGATCGAAGCGGGCGTTGGTCTTGCCGATTCGTTCGAGCTCGAACAGCTCGCACATTTCCATCAGAGTCATCTTCTCGCGGTCGTTGCCCGGCGACCAGCCCAGCAGCGCGATGAAGTTGAGCAGCACCTCCGGCAGATAGCCGCTGACGCGGAAGTCGTGAATCTCGATCTCCGGCACGACGACCCCCAGCCGCCGAGCCAGCGCCGCCAGCGCGTCGGCAGGAAGCTGCGTCCGGGCGTCGCGCCAGGCCGCGAAGGTGTCGGAGTCGCACGCGCTCCATTCGCGCGCCTGGGGCTCGTCCAGCGTCCCGGCCGCGACACGCGCCTGAAACGCGGCCCGCACGGCGGCGTCCTTTTCGCGCTTGCTCATCTTCGAACCGTCGAGGTTCAGGATGATCGGCAGATGCGCGTAGACCGGCACGCGATAGCCCAGGGCCTCCTGCA
Source organism: uncultured Planctomycetales bacterium (assembly GCA_964403685.1). Classification (GTDB taxonomy): domain Bacteria; phylum Planctomycetota; class Phycisphaerae; order UBA1845; family Fen-1342; genus CAYOHG01. Next base: position 7,386 of record CAYOHG010000131.1, on the reverse strand, counting down.
AGCCCATGTGGTTGGGAGTGTTCATCAGGTGCTCCTGCCCGCGGAGCACGTGCGTCACCAGCATGGCCTCGTCGTCCACAACCACCGCGAAGTGATACGTGGGCCAGCCGTCACCCTTGAGGATCACGAAATCGTCGACCTCGCGGGCGGCGACGCGCACTTCGCCCAGAATGGCGTCCGGCACCACGAAGTCGTGATCGGGCATGCGGAAGCGGACGACGACCGGCCGGCCGGCGGCGTGGGCTTCCTTCGCGTCGTTCTCCGACGGAAACCGCGCCGGCCGCGGGTAGCGAAAGGCGCGCTTCTGGGCCTGCGCCGCGCGCCGCATGGCGTCGAGCTCCTCGCGTGTCTCGAACGCGTAATACGCCCGCCCGCTGTCGAGCAACTGTCGCGCGACTGCCTGGTATGCGCCCTGGGCCTGCCGCTCACTTTGCAGATAGCTCGGCGCCGGGCCGCCGGCCTCGGGCCCCTCATCCCAGTGCAGCCCCAACCAGCGCAGGTCGGCCAGCAGCTTCTCCGTGGCGCCGCTGATGTTGCGGGTCTGGTCGGTATCTTCGATCCGCAGCAGGAACCGGCCGCCCAGCCGGCGTGCCAGCAGGTAGTTGAACAGCGCCGTTCGAGCGCCGCCGATGTGCAGGTATCCGGTCGGCGACGGTGCAAAACGAGTTCGAATCAGCTCGGACATGCCTTCCTCGGCGTGGTGTCGCGTTGCCGGCGTCAGAGTGCCGCGGATTGTAGCGAACCGCCGCCGCGCCCGCGACGCGGCGATTATCGGCGGTGGACGTCGACGGCCGTGCGGCGGCAAGCCCGCCCACCGCGGCGCGACATTGAGTCGGTCGACCCTTCTCCGCTACCATGTAGCCTCCGACGCATTCCAGCGGGGCAGACACGGGACCGCGCCACGAGCCGCGGAACCCACCTTCGGAGGCGGAAACTAATCATGAAACCCGAACAACGCGCGGGACGTTCGTCCCTCCTGATGCTGATCACCTTCTTCGGCGCGCCCTTGGCGATCACCTTTGTCGGCGCACACGCAACTCAGGTGCCCACCACGCTCAACGACTTCTTCGCTCCCGGCACTCAGCCCAACGAAATCACGGTCGAGATCATCAACCCGGTCAGTTGCGCGGGCTGTCACGGTTTCTTCAATCAGGACACCGAGCCGTTCCGCCCTTGGGCCGCCAGCATGATGGGACAGGCCGCGCGCGACCCGTTCTTCTACGCGTGCCTGGCGATCGCGAATCAGGATGCCGCTTTCGCGGGCGACATCTGCATTCGCTGCCACGTTCCCGCGGGCTGGCTGGCCGGCCGCAGCACACCTACGGACGGATCGGCCCTGGATCCGAACGATCTGCACGGCGTCAGCTGCAATTTCTGCCATCGCCTGGTTGATCCGGTCTACACCGCCGGCCAGAGCCCCGCCGTGGACGAGGAGATCATCGACAACCTGGTCGCCGGCCCGCCGGTCAATCCGCACAGCGGGCAGTTCGTCGTCGATCCGTTTGACCGCCGCCGCGGCCCGTACGACCTGGGCACGTTCTACACGCACGACTGGCTCCAGTCGCCGTATCACCCCAGCTCGGCCCTCTGCGGGAACTGCCATGACGTGAGCAACCCGGTCTTCAGCCGCCAGCCGGACGGCACGTACGCGCTCAACGCGCTGGACGCCCCGCCGCCATCGAACGACAAGTACGAACAGTTCCCCGTGGAGCGCACCTACAGCGAATGGCTGCAAAGCTCCTTCGCGGCGGGACCGGTGGAGATGGGCGGGCGCTTCGGCGGGAACATCACCGCGGTCAGCTCGTGCCAGGATTGCCACATGCCGCGCGTCGAGGGCATGGGCTGCTTCTTCGGCGACGTGCGGCCGCACCTCGGGCGGCATTTCTTCAACGGCGGCAACACCTGGGTGCTCAACGCCATCCGCAACCTGTACCCCGACGAGGAGACGTTTCTGGATCCGAACTCGGTGGCCAACTCGATCGACCGGGCGGTCGCGCTGCTGGAAGCCGCCAGCGATCTCGAACTCTCCGCTACCGCTACAGACCTCGATGTCCGCGTCATCAACCAGGGCGGGCACAAGCTGCCGACCGGGTATCCCGAGGGGCGGCGCGTCTGGATCAACGTGCAGTTCTTCAACACCGCCGACGTACTGATCGCCGAGCACGGCTACTACGATCCCAACTCAGCCACGTTGACCACCGCGGATACGCGTGTGTACGAGGCGAAGCTTGGGCCGGACGCGGTCGTGGCGGCGCTGACGGGTGTGCCCGAGGGTCCGAGCTTCCACTTTGTGCTGGCCAACGTGTACTACAAGGACAACCGCATTCCGCCGCGCGGCTTCACCAACGCCGGCTACGCCGCCGTGCAGGCCGCGCCGGTGGGCGCGACGTATGCCGACGGGCAGCACTGGGACGATGTTTCGTTCCCCATCCCCGCGGGCGCGGCCCGGGCCGACGTACGCGTGTACTACCAGCTCACCTCGCGCGAGTACGTCGAATTCCTGCGCGACGAGAACGTCACCAATGACGCCGGCCAGACGCTGTTCGATCAATGGCTGCTGACCGGCCGCAGCGCCCCGGTCGAGATCGACTTCGCCACGCTCGCCGTCGGCTGCCCCGGCGACCTCAACGGCGATCAGACCATCGACCTGCTCGACCTGTCGATCCTGCTGGCGCACTTCGGCCAGATCGGCGGCGCGACCTACGCCGACGGGGATCTGACGGGCGACGGCAACGTCGATCTGATCGACCTCAGCGAGCTGCTGATTGTGTTCGGAACGAGCTGCGGCTGAACGGACGGAATCGGCGGTAGGCGGAGCCTGGCTGCGCTCGGCTCGCGTACATCTTCCGCGCTCGACCGAGACCCCTCGCGACATGGGGCGCTTCGTCGCGTCGCTACTGAAGCCACCCGGGGGACCAAGTGGCCACTCGCGCGCGGGTGTTGTTCGAAGGCGGACAGGTGAGGCCTCTGCTGGACCGTTGCGGACGGTCGCGCCACCGAGCTGCCCACGGAACAACCACGCCGCAGTATCACAAGGCAGCCGGCGCTACCCCGCGGACCGTCCCCATTGTTCGAGTGAGCAAAACAGGCGCCGGCAGTCGGAAAGACCCACCGCACCGAGCGTCGCGATTTGCACCAGACCGCGCGCCAGCAGGTAGGGGCTGAGCGCGTTCACCTCAAAGCCGTAGGCGCGACAGAGCAGCGCGAAGTGCGCCGCCGAGTAGCCCATCGGCGGTGCAAAGGTGGTTACCGCGGGGCTGGCGACCGCGTCGTCCGCCAGCGGTGCGGACCCAAGGCGGCGGATGCCGGCGCGGACAGTGGCGGCGCGCTCCCGGTAGCCGGCGTAGATGCGCTCGCGTCCCAGCCGCGATTCATATTGCCCGAGTGCGGCTCGCAGTGGCGCGAGCAGATTCGAAGAAAGCGTGAAACGCGGGCCGGGCGACGCGAACCCACCCACAGCATCCAGATACACGGGAAGCGAATCGCTGATCGAGTCGCGCAGGGCGTCGGCGGCGCCCATCAGCACGGCGACTCCCGCCGGTGCGCCCAGGCACTTCCCGCTGACGCCGCTGGCCAGAAATACGCGCCGCAGGTCCAGCGGAACGCTGCCCAGGCTGCTCACGCAATCCAGGCAGACGCGAATTCCACGGCGGCCCGCCAGGTCAAGCAGTTCCGCAATCGGATTCAGGACGCCGGTGCTGGTTTCGCAGTGCACGCCCCAGACCCAATCGTCCGCTGACCGATGCGAAAGCGCCGCTGCGATCGTTGGAATCTCCCAAGGCTCGCCCCAATCCCACTCGATCGACTCAACCTCGAGTTCCCAACGCCGACACTGCTCGACCAGCCGCCGGCCGAATTCGCCGTTCACCAGCAGCAATCCGCGCCCGCGCGGCCGCTTGTGCGCCAGCGCCGCGGCGATGCACTCGTTGGCGAGCGTGCCGCTGCCAACGGTCAATGCCACGGCCACGCCGCCGACCATCTCGCTGATGATCTGCCGCGATTCCTCGAACCGAAGAACGAACCGCTCATCGCGGTGAGAGACGGGGCGGATTCGCAGGGCGCGCCGCACCCGCTCGGAGTATTCAGGCGGGCCCGGCAGCAGCGAGATGGTTCCCGGTCGGTTGGCCAAGGGCGCCAGTCCGGCGAGCCGTTCCATCCGGGATGCAATCCTGCGCATCGCCGGCGGCATGCGTCGTACCGTCAGCGCGAGCGCTGTAAACCACGCCATGCCGGACCGCATTTCCGGTCCGAGCCGTTTGAAGCCGATGCGCCGGTACATCGACATCTGCTCTCGAACGCCGGAGGCGAGCAGGTGCGTGTACCCGGCCGCGAGCGCCAGCCGATAGACCGACCAGAGCAGGCCGGCGAGCACCACCCCGCCGCGCTCCTCGGGCCGGACGGCCAATAGACGCACCTCCAGCGGCCGCGGACAGTGGCGCTCGATCCAGCCGGGTTCTGGAATCCGCGCTGCCACCGAAAACGGCGGCGTGTCGTGCACGGCGACCATGGCGATTACAGCGTCGCCGCGCTTGGCGATCAGGTAGAGGTTCTTCGCGTGGAACTTGTCGACGAGACTGGGCTGACCCGGGTCGGCATGCTGGCCGATTTCGTGCACGAACGTTAGGTAGTTCAGTTCATGGACCTGGCGGATTTCGTCCTGCGTCTCAGCCTTCTTGAATAGCAGGCCGTCAATGCGGACGGCCAGAGCGCGATGACCGGGCGTCGCGGGGATCAGGCGGAGTGGACCGGCAGCCATGGCAGGTCTCCTGCGGCCGCGCGAATCATATCACACGCCCGCTTCGCCGCCCCCGGTTTTTCCGGCCAGCACCTGCCCGCCCTCCCGCAAGTCGATTCCCTCGCCAGAAACGCGCAGTCGCCGCGGGAGGAGGTGGCGGCAACAGCGAGTCGCGGCTGCCGCCGAACTCGCGAATGCGTTTTGGCTCAGTCGATGCGAATGTCCGCCGGGTTGAAACGGGCCGGCGGATACCTCATCTCCAGCCGTTCCAGCGTGTGCACCAGCACCTTCGTAATCAGCCAGTCGCGGAACCAGCGTTTCTCGGCGGGTATCACGTACCAGGGGGCGTGCGGCGTCGAGCATCGGCCCAGCGCGTCCTCGTATGCCTGCGCGTATGCACTCCAGCGGCCGCGTTCGACCAGGTCGCTCGGGTCGAACTTCCAGTGCTTCTTCGCGTTGTCCAGTCGTTTCTGCAACCGCTGCTTCTGATAGTCCTTCGAGATGTGCAGGAAGAACTTGACGATGGCGACGCCTTCATCGGCGAGCAACTGCTCGAACGCGTTGATATGACCGTAGCGGGCTTTCCAGCGCTTCTCCGGCACAAGCTGCTTCACCCGCGCGATCAGCACGTCCTCGTAGTGCGAGCGGTTGAAGATCGCGATCTCGCCGCGCGCCGGTGCATGCGGGTGAATCCGCCAGAGGAAATCGTGCGACCGCTCGATCTCGCTGGGCGCCTTGAAGCTGATAGCGTCGATGCCGGTCGGGCTGACGCCGCCGAATACTGCCCGCGTGGTGCTGTCCTTGCCGCTGGTGTCCATGCCCTGAAGCACGACCAGCAGGCCATGCTCCTTCTGCGCGTACAGCAGCTCGGTCAGCTCAATGAAGCGCTCGTGCAGCTCCTCGAATTCGGCCTGAGTCGCCGACTTGTCGCGGCCGGCGTCGTCATCCGTCGGCCAGTCAGACAGGTGCGGCTGGCTCCCCGGCTTGACACGGTAGGGCTCAATGACCGACATGAGCCTACGCCTCGCCCGCGACGCGCACGCCGCGCGACCGCCCAGCCGCAGCGCGGCGGATCAGGCGCTGCGGGCGGGAATCCGGCACGCGCACAATCTCACCGCGCGTTTCGAGGTCCAGCTTGACCACGGTCGTATACCACTTCAGCGAACCGCCGCCCGGGATCGCCCCGCCGGGCAGCCTGGCGCGCACCGCGCGCGGCAGGTCTTGGAACGCCAGCCCCTCACCGCGTGTGGGAAGCGCGGCCAGTATGGCCCGGCGGACGGCGTGGTACTTCTCGGCGTCGATCCGCACGCAGGCGCGGCCCGTGTTCGGGCTGAACGTCTGGATTCGCTCGGACGTGCTGGCTTTCATATCTGGCTTCCACGGAGCGCTCGCGCCCGCCGCCGATCCCCGGTACTCGCGCGAGTCCGCCCGCGGTCGGCGTAGGCATGCTACCGTCCTGAGCTGGCTCCGCGAACCCCAAAATGTCAGGCTGTCATCGCGCTGATCTGGTTTTGGCACTCGCCCCGTCGATGGCGCCGGGCTTGCGGCTGCGCCGCGTGCATTGACGCCGCGCGGCAGGTGACCGAGAATGCTGCGGGGCGGTCCATCCACGGTTTATGAACGCCTGAACGAGGCCTTTTCAAGGGAGCCTGCTCATGATGCCATTGGCTGTTTCGCTGCTGCTGAATCTGTCGGCTGCGTCGCTGCTGCTCAGCCCGACGCCCGCGCCCGCGCCACTCGAGCCGGACCCGATGTTCGCGGTCGGCGCACCGGTGCTGGAGATCACCAAGAGCTGCCCACAGCTCCGCTACCTCGGCCGCGAGGCCACTTTCGAAATCGTCGTAACCAACCGAGGCGACGCACCCGCCAACAACGTCGTCGTCACCGACACGGTCTCGGCCGGCGTCGAATTCCGCAATGCCGACAACAACGGCCAGCGCGAGGGCTCCAACGTCGTCTGGCGGCTGGGCACGCTGAACGGCGGCGAGAGCCGAACGCTGAAGATGACCGTCAACTGCAACACGATCACGATCGTCAAGAACAGCGCCCGCGTTACGTACTGCTCCGAGGCGGTCGCGGAGTGCGAGTTCCCGGTCAAGGGAATCCCGGCCATCCTGCTGGAGTGCGTCGATGATCCCGACCCGATCGAGGTCGGCAGCGATGTCACCTACACCATCACGGTGACCAACCAGGGTACCGAGACCGGCACCAACATCGCCGTGACCTGCACGCTGCCTGCCGAGCAGCAATTCGTCAAGGGCGGCGGCGCCACCCAGCCGACCGCCAGCGGCCAGACGATTACGTTCGCCGCGTTGCCCAGCCTGGCGCCGAAGGCCAAGGCCGTCTTCACGCTGACCGTCAAGGGCGTGGGGGTGGGCGACGTGCGTTTCGCCGTGAGCATGAAGAGCGACCAGATCGCCCCGCCGGTCACGGAAACCGAAGCGACGCGCATCTACTAGCGTCGAATCGAACGCCGTGTTCGGGGGCTGCTCGAGCGCGGGCGCGCAAGCTGCGGACAAGTGCGGGCGAGGGTTCGGGACCACGGCTCCGAGTGCCTCGCCCGCTCCGTATCATCACATCCGGTTCTGCGTCAGGGAACCTGCGGATCGAGCGGCTGTGCATCGCCGCCCGGCGCCGCCGACCCGCTCAGC
>CAYOHG010000130.1:0-8032 GCA_964403685.1 uncultured Planctomycetales bacterium | reverse complement strand
GATGAGCATCGCCCCCTCCGTCCACGCCGCACCTCGTGCCGCCCGGCCGCTCCCGTTGGCGTGCTGCGAAGTCTGGGGCGGAAACCGGCCTATAGCCAGCCCGGTCGAACAGCCCGGCTAGGCCGGCGTGCTGTACTCGCGTCCCTGCGCCGGCGGCCACGGCGGCGACGTTCATTACCTGTCCGTCTGCGGCAGCGGCGTGCTTTCGCGGGCCTGCGTCGCTGATGTCGTCGGCCACGGCGAGGCCGTCGCCGCGATCAGCGCCGAGATGCACGCGCACCTGCGGCGCTGCATGAACCAGGTCGACCAGCGAAAAGTGCTGGCGCGATTGAATCGCCGGCTCGAGCGGCTCGGCCTGCGGGCCATGACCACCGCCGCCGCGATCACCTACTACACGCCCAGCCAGTCGATGTGGGTCAGCTACGCCGGCCATCCGCCCGGCTGGTACTTTGATCGCGCCCGGGCGCGCTGGTCGCGGCTGACGCTGGCGCCGCGCACCGGCGGCGGGTTCATCGATGGCCCGCTGGCGGTCGATCGCGCCGTGACCTATACGCGCCGCAAGCTCCAGGCCGCGCGCGGCGATCGCATCGTGCTCGTTACCGATGGCGTGCTCGAAGCGCCCGACCCCCGCGGCGAGCAGTTCGGCGACGCGCGTCTCCAGCAGGTACTCGCCACCCACAAGCACGACACCTGCGCGGAGATCAGCGCCGCGGTGCTGGCGGCGCTGATGGATCACACCGGCGGATCCGACCTAACGCACGACGATGTCACGCTGCTGATTCTCGAGGTCGTTGACGGCCCCGCCGAGCCGGCCTTCTGGCTGGCTATCCGTAACCGGCTCTTCCCCCGACCCGGCAACGGTGATTCCCCCGAGTTCAAACCGCCGGTGCAGGCGGCGGCGACCGCGGCGGCGACCGCGGCGGCGACCGGTACCGGCGGATCGGCAGTACCACGGACAGTACCAAACGCAATGCCGAAACCGTCCGCACGGGTCCGCTCGATGCGCTCGATTCTGGCGAAAGCGGCGGCGCGGAAGTATGCGAATTCGTTGGGCAAAACGGCCGATTCGTCCCGATTCCCTGGACCTTCTGCACCATCCCGCGCCCGGCGCGCAGAGACGCCCCCAACGGGACTCGAACCCGTGTCTCCAGGATGAGAACCTGATATCCTAGGCCACTAGACGATGGGGGCTGGCTGTCTCTGCGACCGCGCGCGACGGCGCGAGGCCAAGTCCGCGCACCATAGACGCCGGCGCGGGCGAAGTCAACCGAGCAGACCGAGAGACCGAGAGAGCGAGAGAGCGGGGCTTCGGACTTCGAAGAATGCTCGGGCGGACGTTAGGGTCCGCGTCGTACGGAGCACAGCCGCCCTCGGCTGTGTCTTTCTGTGCGCCTGGAGCACAGCCGCCCTCGGCTGTGTCTTTGTGTGCGCTTGGAGCACAGCCGCCCTCGGCTGTGTCTTTCGACTCTGGTTTCAGCCCACTTCGGGGAGTTTATGCCCGCTGATTCCGCGGGTTGCTATCGCTGCATCGGCAACAGCATCGCCGCCTCGTCCTCGGTCGCAGAGGCCAGCTTGATGGGCCGTGCCGGAACACCGACAACGGTGGCGAGCGGGGCCACGTCCTCGATGACGACCGCGCCGGCGCCGATGATCGCCTCGTAGCCCAGGGTCACGCGCGGAATGATCGTTGCGCCGATGCCGACGAACGTGCCGGCCTCGACGTTGACGCGCCCGGCGATTCGCACCCCCGGACAGATATGCACTCCCTCGCCGATCATGGTCTGGTGGTCGACGATGCAGCCGGTGTTCAGAATGACTGAATCGCCGATCTGGCAGTGCGCGCAAACCACGACGCCCGCGGCGACTACCACGTTTCGGCCGAGGCGGGAGTTGTGCGCCAACGCGGCCGACGGGTGAACGGCGTTAGCCAGCTCGAGCCCACATTGCTCGACGAACCGCGCCAGGCTGCGTCTGACGCCGTTATCTCCAATGGCGACAATAGCATGCGTAGCGCCCACCCGCTCCGCCAGGCTGGCCAGGTCGTCTACCGGGCCGAGCACGGCGACGCCATCAATCCGTCGGCCGTGGACATCCGGGTTGTTGTCGAGAAATCCCAGCACGCGTGCGGTGGCGTGATCGACGTTTCCGGCGGCGCGGTTGGCGGCCAGGAGGATATCCAGGACCACACGCCCATGGCCGCCGGCGCCGAGTATCAGTACGCTGCGCTCGGCGGCAGGTGGGTGCTCTTGCATACGAATGCGTATCGGCTGGAGGATACGTTCGGATCGGTGTGCACGGGTGAAAGTTGCCGATCGGGATCGGCCGATAAGCAGGATTGCCCCGCGAGCGCACGGCGCGCCGGGGCAGGTGAACCAGCCGGGAAGCCGATCGTACGTTCTGTATGCGCCGGCGTCGGCGCGTCGTTTGACAGTCCGCGCCGGCGCCGAGTACAGTCGCCACGCTCTGCTGGTTAAACCTTGGCGCGGCAGAAGATGCGAACCCGGCAATGGGGCCCGGGAGCGCGGAACCGCACGAGCCGAATTCGAGAACGCGGGATGCTTACAACAGGCGTGGCGCGACGGGGTGGGTGCCAGCGCAGGCGCTGGCGCGCGTGGCGATGGACCGCACACGCGGCGATGCTGCTGTCCATGGGCTGTGCGGCGTTGCCTCCCAACAGCTTCCTGGACCCCAGCAAGGTCGGCCGGTTTCCGCTCTCTTACGGCGAGAACGAGGTGCGGCGCGTGCTTACCCCGCTGGAAAGCCCGATCGGGCTGGCCAACGCGGTGGAGCCGCTCCCGGAAGACCTGGCGCCGGACACGGAGGATTATCGCATCGGCGGGCAGGACATCCTGCAAGTCGCGATTGACGACTTCATGCCGTACGGCGCCTACAGCTCCCAACTGGAGGTCACTCCGGCCGGGTTCATCAATCTTCCGCAACTGGGGCTGGTGCGCGTGATCGGAATGACGGAGCGCGAGGTTGAGGCCGACCTCCGCAAACGGACCGTCGAGGCCGGACTGCTCACAGACCCGATCGTGCAGGTGTTCGTGCAGCTTCGCCGGCGAATGTACTACTCCATCATCGGCGCGGTCCGCCAACCGGGAACGTATCCGATCAGCCAGCAGGAGATGCGCGTGCTGGACGCAATCGGCCTGGCCGGAGACATCGGACCCAGCGTCAAGTCCGTCTACGTCATTCGGCGCGACGATCCGATGGGCGGTTACGCAGCGCCGCCGGGCGAACCGTCCGCCGCTCCGACGGAGGCTGAATCTGCACCGGCGCCGCGAAAGGACCTGGTCATTCCGCCACCGGACGACGGCTTCGACGACTCGTTCTTCGCAAGAATGGGCGTGGGCCGACCGAATGAGCCCGAGACCCGTCAGGATGCCGGCGGCGGCGACGTGCAGGAACTCGATCAGGTCGTTTCGCCCGCCGGCCGTCCGGCCGACTCGGAGCCTGGCCTTGAGGCCGGCGGCGGATCGCGCCCCTTCGCGCCGCTGATTCTCGACCCGCAGACCGGCCAGCTCGTCGAGATGCGACCGCAGCCGGACGAGCCCGCGGACGACCGCTCGCGGCCGGCCGAGCCGCCCCCGGGCAAGAACGACTTCAACTGGGAAGATGTGCCCGAGTTTGAGATCAACCAGCGCGTCATTGAAATCGACGTGAACGCGCTCAAGTCCGGCGATCCGCGCTACAACATTGTGCTCCGCAGCCGCGACGTGATTAACGTGCCGGTCGACACGGGCATCTACTACATGATGGGCGAGGTCAATCGTCCGGGCGTCTACTCATTCGGCGATCGCGACATCACTCTCAAGCAGGCGGTGGCGACCGTCGGCGGGCTTGGTCCACTGGCCTGGCCGCAGCGCTGTGAGGTGATTCGCCAGGAGAAGGGCACCGACAAGCAGATCACGATTCCGGTGAACCTGGATGCGATCTTCGCCGGCCTCGAGCCGGACCTCTATCTACGCGACAACGACATCGTGAACGTGGGGACGAGCACGCTGGCGCCGTTCCTGTTCGTGATCCGGAACTCGTTCCGCTTCACCTATGGGTTCGGCTTCGTGTACGACCGCAACTACGCCGACGTCGACGCCTATAGCTCGCGCGTCAACCCCGACACGCTCAAACAGGCCCGCCGGCAGACGCAAGGGTTGCCGTTCTGACGAGAGTCGATCGCATGGCGAGCCTGCCGACAACCAGCGACTGGACGATTTCGTTCGGCGACGGGGCCCGCGTCAAGGCCGGGTTGGTGGCGGCGGCGTTCCTAGGCGTGTTTTACCCGGTGGTGCTCGAACTGTGGTATTCGTGGACGCATTCGGCGGACTGGTCGCATGGCCCGATGATCCCGCTCTTCAGCGCGTACCTGCTCTACCTGAGCTGGGATCGGGCCCGAGCGTGCGCGATTCGCGGCGCCTGGCTGGGGCTGCCGGTGATGCTGGCGGCGCTGCTGCTGTACCAGGCCTGCCTGTGGAACGTACTCAACTACGCGTACGTCAAGCCCGCGGCGATGCTCCTGTGCTTGTTGGGGGTCGTGATTCTCCTGTGCGGCCTGCCGGTGCTGCGCTATGCGTTCGTGCCGTGGCTGTACCTGTTCTTCGCCGTGCCGCTGCCCAAAGGGTTGTACTTCATGCTGACCGACCCGCTGCGGCGGATGGCGGCGGTCGTGGCGACCAACGTGCTGATGCTGTTTCCGGGGCTGGACATCGAGCAGATCGGCTCGACGATCGAGTTCTCGTACCGCGGGCAGCTTGGGCACCTGGGCGTCGCGGATGCGTGCAGCGGCATGCGCAGCACGATCACACTTTGCGCGCTGGGCGTCGCGGTCGCTTTCATGCAGGCGCGGCCGGTGTGGCACCGAGTTATTCTGGTCGCGGCGTGCGTGCCGATCGCGGTGTTCTCGAACTTCATCCGCGTGACCGTGACGTGCATTCTCTACATCTTCGTCGATCCGGCCTACGCTCAGGGGAACTTCCACACGGGGCTGGGGCTGGTGACGCTGCTGATCGCGATGGCGATGTTCCTGGGCCTGGCGTGGTTGTTGAATAATCTCTTCGTCGCGGAGTCGGACGACGCGCCGCGCGGCGCGGTTGCGTCGCGCTAGGCGTCGTGGTGGGAGCCCCCTGGGCGGGGGGAGTATCGCGGCATGGACAACAGTGTGGCCACGTCGTCAGGCGGTCGACCGGCGGTGCTCGCGCCGCCGCGCGTGCGCCGTCTGGCCAGCGCCCGCTATGTGACCTGCCTGATGGTCCTGCTGGCGGCCATCGCCAGCATGCAGTTGCTGGCTAGTTCGATGCAGGCCTATTTTCGCAAGCAGGAGCTGCCGCTGCGAAAGGAGCTCTACGCGCTCGACCCCGTGCGGCTTTTCCCGGATTACGAGCTGTTTTCGCTTCAGCCCGAGCCGCTCACGCATGATGAAGTCGAGAACCTCGGCACCGAGATCTACCTGAACTGGTTCCTGCGCGACCGGAAGCGCGATGAGCGCGATCCCGCTTCGCTGGCCCGGCTGTTCGTCACCTACTACACCGGCCAGCCCGACATGGTGCCGCACAACCCGCGCGAATGCATGCACGCCGGCGGCTGGACGCTGGTGCGCGAGACGCCGCACACGCTCACGCTGCCGCTGGCCGGACGCCCGGCGCTGGAAATACCGCTGGCCGTGCTCGAGTTCGCTCAGCCCACCGCCGGCGGGCTGAGCGAGCAGCGCCTGGTGGTGCTGTTCTTCTTCTACGCCAACGGGTCGTTCGCCACGACGCGCAACGAGGTCCGCTGGCTGACGCAGAACCTCTTCGACCGCTATGCGTACTACAGCAAGATCGAACTGTCGTTCACCGATTCCAGCGGCAAGCGCTGGGCCGACCGCCAGCAGGCGGTGGCGGCCGGCGAGGCGCTGCTGCGGCGGCTGATGCCGATCCTGCTGAACGATCATTTTCAGGACTGGAGTGAGATCCGCGCCGGTCGCCCGCCGTTGTAGGCGCTGCCGCCGCGCGGCCCTGAGGACTTCGATCCATGGCTCGGCAGAAACTCAACAAGAACCTGATCGGCGGGTTGACCGTCACCGGCATGATCCTGTCGGTGCTGGTCGTGGCCGTCGCGGTGATCAACGCCGCCGCCAAAGACCCCGTGCAGATCGCCTCCAAGGCCGCTGAGGCGGAGAAGAGCGGCGACACGCAGCGGGCGCGCGATCTGTACGTCAAGGCCTTCGATGTCAACAAGGAAAGCAAGTACCTGCTGGAGGCCGCCCGCATCTCGTTTGAGCGCGGCGAGCTGAGCGACATGTTCCAGCGGCTGCATCAGGCGGCGGCCCAGTCGCCCGACGACCCAGTCATTGCCGAGCGCCTGCTGGAGCGCTACTGGGACCTGCGCAACGCCGGCTATCCGCAATGGAAATCCACTCGCGAGCGCGCCGAGGAGCTGCTCAAGCTGCAACCAGAGAACCTGCTGGCGCTTGTGGCACTGGCCGAGTCGCTCCAGGCCCTGGTCAACGAGGATCCCAAAAACGCCGACCGCGCGCGCGAGACTTTGGACAAGGCTGTCGCGCTGGGGCCCGACGACGCGCGCGTTGCGCTGATCCGGGCGCGCGACGTAATCCGCCGCGGTTTCGAACGCGCTGCCCAGGTGAGCCGCGCTGGCCGCCCCTCGGAGGGCGAGGCCGCCATCGAGGAAGGGCGAAAGGAGGCCGTCGCCCTGGCGGAAGCGGCCCTGAAGGTCGACCCCAGGTCTGGCGAACTGCGCGTATTGCTGGCCGAGGCGATCGGCGCCGGCGGGGACCGCGATGCTGCGCGCAAGCTGCTTCAGGACGGCGTGGCGCTCAACCCGCAGGATGTCACGCTGCGCGCCGCGCTGGCGCGCTACAACATGGCCCTGGCGCGCGAGCAACTGGGGGCCGATCTCAGCCAGATCGCGCCCGAGGTCAAGGCCCGCGGGACCGAGCTGCTGGCCGACGGCCTCAAGCAGATCTCCGAGGCGACGCAGGTCGACCCGGCGATGTACGAGATCTACCCGATCGAGGCCGTGCTCAAACAACTTACGTTCATGCTCGACGGCCGCTGGAACAGTGAGCGCTCGGCCTGCATCAGGAACATCCTCGACGGCATGATTCTGCCGCTCGACTCGACCATCACCCTCAAGAGCTTCCGGGCGCAGTTCGGTCAGTCGGCCCGCGCCGAGCTGACCGGCTTGAGCTTCGAGACGGCCTTCGAATACTACCGCTCGGCTCAGGGCCCCGAGGATCGCAAGCTGGCGCTCGAATACATGCGCCGCCTGGCGCAGATGGCCCAGGATCGTTACCCCAACACCGTGCTCGAGGACGTGCTCCGCGGACAGGTCGCGGTCGTCGATCAGGATACCGAGACCGCCATCGTCCGTTTTGAGGCCGCCGAGCGCAAGTCCGGCCAGGACCTCCCTCTTATGACCCGCCTGGCGCGCGAGCGATTGACTGCGCTGTATCGCGAGCGCGGCGTTTCTGGGCTGGCGCTGCAATACGCCAACCTGGCGATCCAGTCGTACGAATCCATGCAGCAGCGTCCCACCCGGGCGCTGCTGGTGGTGCGGGTGCAGTTGCTGATCGAATTGAACCGCGCCACCGAGGCGCTCGACGCCGCCGACGCCGCGCTGCAGATCTACCCCGATGACAACGAGTTGTTGCGGGCCAAGGCCGGAGCGCTGGCGCTGCTCGACCGGCCCGACGAGGCGCGCCGCGTCCTGAGCGCCACCGCCGGCGAAGGCGCTGCGCCCGCCGCCGCCGGCCAGGAGCTCGACAACAAGTTCACGGCCGCCCGCATCGCGGCCTTCAGCGGCGACTACGGCCAGGCCGAAACGCTGCTGCGCGAGCTGATCGCGGCCGTCCCCAACAACGTGCAGGTGATCGAGCTGCTGGCCCGCGTCATGATGGCATCCGAGCGCAACGCCGAGGCCGACGCCGTACTGAGCGAGGCCCGTGAGAAGGCCAGCTCCGACGACGTCAAACGGCTGATCGACGCCTACCTGGTGATGGTCCGCGAGAAGGATCCGGCGGTACGGTCGGCAAAGC
>CAYOHG010000129.1:0-8067 GCA_964403685.1 uncultured Planctomycetales bacterium | reverse complement strand
GCGCTGGACGTCGCCGCGGCGCTCGACCTGCGCGAGCGCGTGGTCGGGCTGAGCGCCCGGCGCGACTGGCGGCGGCTGGCGGAACAAGCCGAGCGGTTTCACGTACCGGCCGTGGCGCTGGCCGACGAGGGGCACTTCGACGAGCTGCGGGGCCGCTGCAAGAACGGAATGCGGGTGTTCGGCGGGGCCGACGGGTTGCTGGATCTGCTGGAGCATACCGAGCCTGATTTCGTCCTGTCGGCGATTGTCGGGGCGGCCGGGCTGCCGGCCACACTGGCTGCGGTCCGGCGGGGTTGCGACATCGGGTTGGCCAACAAGGAATCGCTGGTGGTGGCCGGGTCGATCCTCATGCCGCTGGCGCGCGAGCGCGGCGGCCGGCTGATTCCGGTCGACAGCGAGCACTCGGCGGTATTTCAGGCCATGTGCAGCGGTGCCGCTCGCGAGGTTCACAAGATCTACCTGACGGCTTCCGGCGGCCCGTTTCGAACCTGGAGCCGTGAACGCATCGCGGGCGCGACGCTGGAAGCCGCCCTCCAGCATCCCACCTGGAGCATGGGGCCGAAGATCACCATCGATAGCGCCACCATGATGAACAAGGCGCTCGAGATCGTCGAAGCGCGGCACCTGTTCGACCTGCGGACCGAGCAGATTGAAGTGCTGGTGCACCCGGAGAGCATCGTGCACTCGATGGTCGAGTTTTGCGACGGGTCGCTGATCGCACAGCTCGGCGCGCCCGACATGCGCACGCCCATCCAGTTCGCGATCACTTACCCACAGCGTGTGCCGGGCCCGGCGCGGCGGCTGGACTGGTCGCAAATCCGGGCGCTGCATTTCGAAACGCCGGACTTCGAACGTTTTCCCGCGCTGCGGCTGGGCTTCGAAGCGGCCAGCCGCGGGGGAACGGCAGGAGCCGTGCTGAATGCGGCCAACGAGGCGGCGGTGGAGCGTTTCCGGGCCGGGCAGATTCGATTCGGGCGGATCGTGGAAATGACCGGCCAGGCGCTGCGAATGCACCGATGGATCGAGCAGCCGACGCTCGACGAACTGATGGACGCCGACGCCTGGGCGCGTCGTGAGGTACAGACATGCTCAGCGGAGTAAGTGCCCTGGCGCTGGCCGAGGTTGCCTGGCCGGCCTGGTTGAACAACATCGTCGTGTTCCTCCAGGTGCTGCTGGGCTTCTCCATCATCATCTTCTTCCATGAGCTTGGGCACTTTCTGGCAGCCAAGTGGGCCGGCGTGCGAGTCGATCGCTTCGCCGTCGGCTTCGGTCCGCGGCTGTTCGGCTGGCGCCGCGGCGAGGGCTTTACTTTCGGCGCGCGGCCCGACTACCGCGCCGCCGAACTGCTCGAACGCAACTACGGCGAAACGGATTACTGCTTCCGCCTGCTGCCGATCGGCGGATACGTCAAGATGCTCGGCCAGGACGACGTAGTCATCAATGAACAGACCAACGAGATTCGCCTGAGCGACGACCCGCGCGCATTTCCCAACCGCAGTGTCTCGCAGCGCATGGTGGTCGTCTCCGCCGGAGTAATCTTCAATCTCGCCCTGGCCGCTGTGCTGCTGACCGCGGTTTTCCTGATCGGCCGGAACATGGCGGCGGCGGTGGTCGGGGCGGTCGAGCCGGGCCAGCCGGCCGAAGGCAAGCTGCTGCCCGGCGATGAGATCATCGAGATCAACGGCGACCGCGTCGATTCGTTCATGGACGTGCAACTTGCGACCATCTTCGAGGATCCGCCGCTGAAGATGCGCGTGCGGCGCAACGGGCAGGTGCTCGATTCGCTGATCCCGATCACCCCGGAGATGGACGAGCGCACGGAAACGCCGCTGATCGGCATCATCCCGCAGATGACGACGGAGCGGACGCGCGACGCGATCCGCTTCGGCGAGCAAGATGTGCCGCGCGAGGGCGACCGCATCACGCACGTCGAGGGCCGGCCGGTCAGCTCGGCCATCGAGATCTTCCCGCTCTTCCGCGGCAGCGCCGGACGGCCGCTGCGCATGACTGTTGCGCGGCCTGGACCGGACGGTCAGGCGCAGACGCTGGAAGTCTACGAGCGCGCCACGCTCGCCGTCGTTCCCGCCGGCGTGACCAAGACGGCCGTCGAATTCATGGACGGCGCGCATGTGCTGGGGATGCTGCGCCGCCGGGCCGTGGCGGCCGTGGTGCCAGGCGGCGCCGCCGAGCAGGCCGGCTTCAAGCCCGGCGACGTGATCGTGCAGTGGGGCGACGCAGCCCACCCGACCTATGCCGAGCTGCTCGATCGCATCCATGCGACGCCGCCGGCCGCGACCCATGTGCTTGTGCTTCGCGGTGATCAGGAAGTGGCGCTGACCGTCACGCCGCGACAGGGCTGGCAGCTATTCGCCCGATCCGACCCGAAGGTCGGTCTGGATTTCTCGCGCGGTGAGGAAGATCGGCCGGTGGTCGCGCAGGTCGTGGCGGATACACCCGCGGCCCGGCTCAACATTCCGCGCGGCGCGCTGCTGACCGCGATCGACGGCCAACCCGTCTCGACGTGGTTCGATGTGACGCAGGCGCTGATGGCGGCGGCGGGGCGCGAGGTCGAGATCCGGTACCGCAGCGCCGCCGCGCAGGCGGTCGAGAAACTTGCGGTCCCCGGCAGCCTCTTCAACGAGCTGAATCTGCCGATCGCCGCGGTGATCGAGTCGATCAACGGGCAAAGCGCCGTGACGGTCGACGGCGCCGAGCGGTCGGTGCAGAGCGCGGTCGGTCTGCGGGCGCTGCTGGCGTCGCACGTCGGCCAGACGGTCGAGGTGGCCTGGCGCCCGACGCGGCTTGATCCGGTTCAACGCAGCCAGTTCACGGTGCGCGCGGACGCGCTGGACGCCTGGCAGTTGCGCATCAGCTACGAGATCGACCCGCTTTCGTTCAAGGTGCTCGAAAAACGCGTCGACGCCGGCGGAAACCCGTTTGTGGCGCTCAGCATGGGCGTCAAGTCGGTGGTGCAGTTCGTCGAGCAGATGGTGATCTTCCTGAGCAGCGTCGTGACCCGCCGCGTCAGCACGCAGAACGTCGCCGGACCGGTGGGGATCATTGACATTGCCATGCGCCAGGCCCGCAGCGGCTGGTCGGACCTGCTGTTCTTCATGGCGTTTCTTTCGGTGAACCTGGCGGTCATCAACTTCCTGCCGGTGCCGGTGCTGGACGGCGGCATGATGCTCTTCCTGATCATCGAGAAGATCAAAGGCAAGCCACTCAGCTTCACCGCCCAGATGGTCAGCACGCTGGTCGGACTGGCGGCGATTGTCCTCGCCGCGCTGTATGTGACCATTCAGGACATCGGCCGGCTGTTCAGCAGTTGACGGCGAACGGCGGCGGTGCAGAGCGGTTCACGTGAACAGCGGGAGCTGAACCGCCGCCCGGGGCGCATCGACGGAAGTGGAGCCTGCCGGCTTTCCGCACAGGTCATGCTCGTACAGACCGTGCTTTCGAGCGCTAACTTCGAACAGTGTGCGGATTCCCTGCCAGTAGTTGCCCACGCCGCGCATCCGCCGGCTGAAGCGCGACTCGTTCATGCGCCCACAGCGCATCTGGCGGATAAGCGCCTCGATCCGCGCGGCCCGTAGCGGCAGCGCGGCCCGTAATCGCTCCAGAAAGACGTTCGCCACGTTCCCGGGCAGTCGCAGCGCCGTGTAGGAGGCTGTCTGCGCGCCGCAAGCCGCGGCGCGCTCGAGAATCCTGGAGATGTCTCGGTCGTTGAGCCCCGGGATCAGCGGCGCGATCAGCACGCCGGTCGGCACGCCCGCGTCGCGCAGCCGCCGCAGCGCCTCGAATCGCCGCGCCGGCGGCGGCGCACCGAGCTCGATGCGTCGGGCGGTGTCGTCGTCGAAAAAGGGGATGCTGATCAGCACGTGAGCGCCCGCCGCGGCGTGCAGCCGCCGAAGCAGATCGCAGTCGCGCACGACCAGAAACGACTTGGTGACGATACCCACGGGCGTCTGGCGGGCCAGGCAGACCTCTAGACAACGTTGTGTCAGGCGATAGACGGCTTCGAGCGGCTGGTAGCAATCCGTCACGCCCGAAAAGGCGATCTTCTCGCGCTTCCACGAGCTGCGCGCCAGCTCCTGGTCGAGCAGTTCGGCGGCGTTGAGCTTCACCGTGATCCGCGTGTCGAAGTCGGTTCCCGCGCCGAAGCCGAGGTACTCATGCGTGGGACGTGCGTAGCAATAGGCGCAGGCGTGCTGACAGCCGCGATACGGATTCACGCTCCAGCGAAAGGGAATGTCGGGACTGTCGTTCTCGGACAGCAACGAGCTGGCGTGCTCCTCGTAGACT
The DNA here is from genome assembly GCA_964403685.1 of uncultured Planctomycetales bacterium. Lineage (GTDB taxonomy): Bacteria > Planctomycetota > Phycisphaerae > UBA1845 > Fen-1342 > CAYOHG01. The sequence goes on along the minus strand of CAYOHG010000129.1, from coordinate 3,765 downwards.
TCCAGGCGGGTGTGCGGCGGCGGACCGAGCCACTCCAGCGTCTCACCGGAGTAGGGATTGGGCGGATTGGCGATTGGCCTGAGCGTAGCGGACACTCCCTGGGCGGCACCGAGCGGTTAGTATAATGTTAGGAATCCACTCGTCCAGTGCGCGGCGGAGCGAAGTGCGCTGGGAAGGTACGCGGGGCCCGAACTGCGCGCGGGATCGCGAGGACGCCGGAAATACGCCGCGCCCCGGGCGGGATGGTCACCTGCCCGGGACGCTGTGTGGTCGCCGACGTTGGTTAGCTGGACTGCGATGATCGGCAGCCGGCTGAGAAGGTGATTCGGCCTCCCAAGCCGGCTTGACTGTTACCCATGAGACACAGCCGGGGGCGGCTGTGCTTCTCCCTCACGACGCGCGGCTAGGGCTCTTCGGCCGGCGTTTCGGGTTCCGGCTGCGGCTGGTCGCCGGGCTGGCCACCCGGCCGCTGGCGTCGCTCGCGGCGGTTCTCGCCGCGTTCGGCGGCCTTGCTCTTGAGCTCTTCGTACTGCGTGAGCTGCTCGGCGGTGAGGATCTCCTTGATGCCGGCGTCCGCCTTTTCGGTCAGGTCGTTGAGCTTCTCCTGATCGCGGCGCGCTTCGCGGATCTGCGGCGTCAGCTCACGCTGCAACTCGGCGAGATCCTTCTTCTGATCGGCGGTCAGATCACAGCGCGTAGCGAGCTGGAACAGCCGGCGGGGGTCGTTACCGCTCGGCCCGCCGCGCTGAAGCTGGTCGCGGCAGCGCTCCATCGTCCGAAGCTGCTCGGCATCGAGCTCGGTGCCCAGTGAGATGAAGAACTCGTCGAGCGCGGCCTGGCTGGTGTCCTGGCTGGCGCGGAGCTTTTCGCGCAGTTGGTTGACTTTGTCCTGGTCGCCGGCCTCGGCGGCCTTGCGCAGTTCGTCAACCAGCTCGAGCATCTCGCTGGTTTCCATCTTGCTGGACTTGATCTGCTCGGACAGTTGCTGGTAGAGGGCGTCGAATTTCTGGGATTGCTTGGGCTTGAGCTGGAGCTCGTCGCGCAATTCCTCGATGCGTTCGAGCGGGTCGGTCGGGCCGCGACCGGGCCGGACGAGCCGGTCGCGAATCTCGTCGAGCTTGGTCTTCTGCTCCTCGGTCAGGATCGGCTCGACCTCCGACAGAAAGTCGATCATGACCTGGTTGCCGACCGGCCCGAGCTTCTTGCGAAGTTCCTCGGCCTTGGCCTCGTCGCCGGCCTGGCGCGCCTCGCGCATCTGCTGCATGATCTCGCGCATTTCCTCAGGCGGCGGGCGCTGCATGTCCTTGTGCTCGGCGAGGAACTGGGTCACGAGCTCGTCGAGTTGCTGCTGCTGCTCTTCGGTGAGCGTCAGCTCTTCGGTGAGCTGCGATGCGACGCGCTTGACGCGGCGCTCCAGCGAGGGACCGCCCACTTCGCGCATGCCACCCAGGGCAGCGCCGCGGCGGCCCTCCGGCGGGGGCCCCTTGGGTTCGTCCTGCCCCAGCGCGAGGCTGACGGGCAGAGTCAGGCAGATCAGGGCCAGGATACGTCGGTACATGGAGTACTCCTGCGAAAACGTCAGGACCGGCGTCAATCTTTCCACGATTGGAACCAGCACTATATCGTTCTACCAGCTTGAACGCAGCAGTCTGCGATCGGTTGCAGCGAATACGCTCAGGCGCAAGCGGATTCATTGACCCGCTCGGTAAAGCCCGATAGCATAGTGGAACTCCGCTCAGGCGATTTCGGCGCCCCCGCGCCGGCAGGCCTGCCAGGTTCCGGCCCCGCACACGCGGATACCGTGTCCCCAGGTGCGTCCAGTTCGGACGGGGCGGAGGGCGTGCCGAAGTACTGGAGTGCCTGATTGGCCAAAGAAGACACAATTCAAATGGAAGCGGTTGTCATCAAAGCGCTTCCGAACGCGATGTTCCTGGTGGAAACCGATATCGGCCAGAACAAGCACGAAGTGCTGGCCCACGTCTCCGGTCGAATGCGCAAGAACTTCATTCGCATCCTGCCGGGAGACCGCGTCACAGTCGAACTTTCCCCGTACGACTTCAAGCGCGGCCGCATCGTCTACCGTCAGAAGTAGCCGCTCGGACGATTCGATCCGTCGCTCGCTGCGGCAGCGGCCCGGTCGTCACCCGGCGAACGCCGGCGGCCACTGCACGTCTCGTAGCAGCCGAATCAGCTCCAGTTGCAGCGCGTCATAGGTGAAGTGGGCCGCGATCAGGGCTGCCAGGCTGCGCCCGCGGACAAACATCGCCGAGAAGACCAACGACAACGCGAAGGTCTGAACTCCGGCCAGCGGCCCCTGGCCGGGCACGTGCAGCACTCCGAACAACGCCGATGTAAGCAGCGCCGCCCGCAGCCACGACCCGCTTACGACCCGCAGCAAGGGCAGCAGCAGGCCACGAAAGACGATCTCCTCGTGCAACGCAACCCCGGCCAGCAGCGCCAGCAGCGTCGCGCGGTCGTTCAGCGGCATGGCCTGGGCGAATTCGACCCGCTGCTGCATTTCGGCCGAGACATCAGTCCCCAGCAGCCAGAATACGGCCAGCGCTCCTACGCTCACCGTCAGCAAGGCCCCGTACAGCCCGCCCAGCGTCACCGCCGCGGTCGAAAGCTGCGCGATCGGTGCATCCAGCCGCAGACCGAACAGCCTGGCCGGATAGCCGTGGCGCAACACCATGTAGGCCAGCAACAGCAGTGCGATCGCGGCTTCACTCGACTTCTGAAGCACCACGGCGGCGCCGATCGGTTCGATTGTGCCCGCGTCGCTGGTCAGGTTCAGCAGAATCAAGCCGGGCAGGAAAGGCAGGAGCACTCCCAGCACCAGAACGAGCAGCGCATCCATTGTCACGGCCCCGGCGCCGCCGGGAGAAGCGGCCGGCACTCCACGCGCCGCCCGCAAACCCTCCGGCGACGTGATGGGGCGCGCCACGGGTGCATCAATGGGTCCGCTGGCGCGCTGCTCGTCGTTCATTCGACCACCCGATTCGTCAAGCGTTGATGAATTGCGTTTCGGTCGCATAATACCGCCGCGGATTCGCCGGACGCGCGCCGGCACCCCTGGAACTGAAGAGTGCCGCTTGCGACACGAGCAGGATCGAGTGCGGCCGGGCAGTGAGCCGAGCTGCGACGTCATTGACGGGGCTGTGCGTCCGCTGGGCGGCGTGCATGCGGGCCGGCTGGTGCGCGCCTGGCGCTGGCCGCGGCGTGATTCGCGTTTCAGCGAGCCGGTGCGCTGCCGGCGCGAGCAGTGGTACCTGGTGCGGGCGCGAACGGTCGAACCGGCGCGGGCGGCCCGCATCATGTTGCGCTTCGTGCGGCAGGCGCATGCCCCGCTGGAGCGGTCGGTCGAGTTGCACGCGGCCGGCACTTCGGATGAGACGCGAACACTGCTCGGCTGGGTGCAAACGCCTGGTGACGGCAGCCACGTGCGGCTCGGTCATACCTCCGGCTCGAGCGGTGAAGCGAGCCGCCTGCTGGACGTCAGGCTCTTTGCGATTCCCGAGCGCGATGCGAAGTGTCATCCGCTGGCCGCGGTGCCGGCCTGGGGCACCATCCGACCGGCGTTTCCGCTGGAGCGGCTGCTGCTGCCGGCGTCGCTGGCCGGGCTGGCGGAGCTGCTGGCTGATCGTGAAGTCGAGATCATCGACCGGCCGCGGAGTTGGAAAAGCCTGGCCCAGCGGGCGCTGGGATCGGCGTGTGTGCTCGAACCCGGCTGGCTCGACGATCTGAATGTCGGGCTGCGGGAGGTAC
>CAYOHG010000128.1:5504-8075 GCA_964403685.1 uncultured Planctomycetales bacterium | reverse complement strand
GGTGCGACGGATCCTGGAGCAGCGCGCCGCCAGCCGGCTGATCGACCAGGCCGCCCGCGCGCCGCGCTTCGACATCCGCTCGGTGCAGCGCATCCTGCCGCACCGCTTTCCCATGCTGCTGATCGATCGCGTGGTGGAGATTGACGAGGATCGCCGCGCGGTCGGCATCAAGAACGTGACCATCAATGAGCCGTTCTTTCAGGGGCACTACCCGCGTCATCCGATCATGCCGGGCGTGCTGCTGATCGAGGCGATGGCGCAGTTGGGCGGCATCCTGCTCTCCCAGAAGCTGGAGCACACGGGCAAGGTGGCGGTGCTGTTGAGCCTCGATCAGGTCAAGTTCCGCCGGCCGGTGACGCCCGGCGACCAGGTCGTCATCGAGGCCGTCGCCAAGCGCGTTCGCTCGCGCACCGGCGAAGTGAGCTGCAAGGCCTGCGTGGCCGGAGACGTTGCCGCCGAGGCCGACATCCGTTTCATGATGGTGGATGCCGACCCGTCCTGAATCGAGGGAGTCGATGAGCGAGATTCATCCGCTGGCTTTCGTCGACCCCCGGGCCGAGCTCGGGCGCGATTGCTCAATCGGGCCGTTCTGCTACATCGGTCCGGGCGTGCGCCTGGGGGATCGCTGCCGGCTGCACCCCAATGTCACGCTGATCGGGCCGTCCGAATTCGGCTGTGACAACATCATTCACCCGCATTGCACGCTGGGCGCCGACCCGCAGGACATCAAGTACCGCGGCGGACCGACGCAACTGATCGTCGGCGACCACAACTGTTTCCGCGAAAACGTGACGATTCACCGCGGGACCGAGGCCGACAGCCACAGCGGCGGCGCCACGCGGCTGGGTTCGCACAACCTGCTGATGGTGGGCGTGCACGTCGCGCACGACACGCTGCTGGGCGACAACATCATCATCGCCAATCACGTGCAGATCGCCGGGCACGGCTGCATTGAGGACTGCGTCACCATCGGCGGCGTCAGCGCCATGCATCACTTTGTCACGATCGGCCGCAACGCCTACGTGGCCGGCATGACCCGCGTGACGCACGACGTCCCGCCTTACATGAAGGTGGAGGGCTACGATCAGGAGGTGCGCGCCGTCAACACCGTTGGCATGGAGCGCTGGCAGATTCCGCGCGAGTCGATCCAGGCGGTCAAGGCGGCCTTCCGGCTCTTGTACCCGCGCCGCACCTCGCGCTCGCCGGGCCGCACCAGCGAGGCCCTTGCGCAGCTCGGCGAGAACGGCCTGATGAACGACGAGCACGTCCGCTACCTGGTCGCATTCCTGAAGCGCAAGCTCGAGATCGGCATCTACGGGCGCGTCCGCGAGAGCTACCGGCACGACGCGCCGCGCGAGCGGGCGCCGGCCTTCGGCCTGGGCGCGCCGGGAGCCCGTTCGTGAGCGCTGCGCTTCCCGTAGCCGTCATCGGCGCCGGCCACATGGGCCGGCATCACGTTCGGCTTTACTCGCAGATGCCGGGCGTCAAGCTGGTCGCGGTCGTCGATACGAACATGACGCGGGCGGGCGAGCTGGCCGAGCCGCTGGGGGTGCGCGCCGCCGCCGAGTTGACGCCGGACCTCGGCGAGATCGCCGCGGTCAGCGTCGCCGTGCCGACGCGCTACCACCGCGCCGTCGCGCAGCCGCTGATCGAGCGCGGCATCGCGGTGCTGATCGAAAAGCCCCTGGCGCCCACGCTGGCGGAGGCCCAGCAGATCGCCGAGCTGGGCCGGCGGCACGGTGTCGTGGTGGCGGTCGGGCATACCGAGCGGTTCAACCCGGTTGTGCGGGCGGTCGAGCGGCTGGGCGTGCGACCGAAGTTCATCGAGGCCCACCGCATCAGCCCGTTCACGTTTCGGTCCGCCGACGTCGGCGTCGTGTTCGACATGATGATCCACGACATCGACGTGATGCGCTATCTGCTGCGCGACGAAGTCGAGCGCGTTGATGCCGTTGGCGTCAACGTGCTTGGCCCGTACGAGGACATCGCCAACGTGCGGGTAACGTGCCGCGGCGGGGCGGTGGCCAACCTGACGGCTTCGCGCCTGGCGCTGAAGACGGAGCGCAAGCTGCGCGTCTTTGCCGAGAACGCCTACTGCTCGCTGGACTACCACAAGCGCGTCGGCATCGCGATCACGCTCGATCGCAACCTCGACATCCTCAAGCTGGCCCGCGAGCGAAACCTGGAAGATCTTTCGCAGCTCGCCAACCTCGACTTCGGCAAGATGGTGCACGTTGAGCCGCTGACCATCGAAGACCGCAACGCGCTACAGGATGAACTGGAGACTTTCATCGACTGCGTGCGCAGCGGGAAGCGGCCGCCGGTCAGCGCCGAGGACGGCGTGGCGGCGGTCGGGCTGGCCGAGCAGATTGTCGCGCGCATCAGCAGCCATCGCTGGGACGGTGACGCCGGCGGGCGCGTCGGGCTGGCGGCCGACATCGTCGGTTCGCAGGCCACGGCGCGGGCCGCGCCGGTCGTGGTAGGAATGATGTTCTCATTGGCGGCCCGGGCGCGCCGAAAATCCTTATGGTACATGTCCGAAAGCCGTTGATCGTTGGTGTAGGCGTGCAC
>CAYOHG010000128.1:0-5494 GCA_964403685.1 uncultured Planctomycetales bacterium | reverse complement strand
GCGCGGACCCCGCCGGATTGACGCGGTCGGCCGGCCTGCGCTGCACGACGACCAGGGAGGGAAGCGCTGATGCCAATCGCACGGATGCTGATCGGCTGTGTTCTCGCTTTGATTTTCATCGGCGGCTGCGAGAGCGGCGGCCGGCCCAGGCTCGGGCCGGACGACTCGCGGCTCGAGCGCGGCCTGCCGCCGGACGTCCGCGCCGTCTGGGTGGCTCGCTTTCACTACCAGCGGCCCGATGACATCCGCACGATCATGCGCAACATTCGGCGGCTCGGCCTGAATACCGTGCTCTGGCAGGTGCGCGGCAACGGGACGGCGCTGTATCGCTCCGAGATCGAGCCCTGGTCGGAGGAATACGGCTACGCCGACCCGGGCTTTGATCCGCTCGAACTGGCGGTTCGCGAAGCTCACGCCAACGGCCTGCGGATCGAAGCGTGGATGAATGTGATGCCCGGCTGGCGCGGTCCGAAGCCGCCGCCCATTCCCAACCAGCTCTACCACACCCGCCCGGGCTGGTTCCTGTACGATTCGCAGGGCCGCCGCCAGCCGCTGGCCAGCGGCTCGGCCGAGCCGTTCTACCTGATTCTCAACCCCTGCCTGCCGCAGGTGCGCGAGTACATCGTCGGCATCGCGCGCGAGATCGTGACGCGCTATGAGGTGGACGGGCTGCATCTGGACTATGTGCGATACGCGTGGGATACGACTCCCAACGCCCGGCAGCTCTACCCGCGCGACGCGCGCACACTGGCGATCTACCGGACCCAGACCGGCTTGCACCCGGACGACGATCCGCGCGCGTGGGACGACTGGCGTGCCAACCAGCTCACCCGCCTCGTCGCCGACATCCGCGGCATGCTGATTCGCTCGCGGCCGCACGTAACCTTGACCGCCGCAACCTGGGCCGACCCGCGTCGCGGCTATCAGGACTTCTTCCAGGATTCGGTCAACTGGCTGCGCTCCGGGTTGCTCGACGGCGCCTACCCGATGGCGTACGCCGCCAATCTGAGCGACTTCGAAGCGAATATCAACGCGTACCAGCAGCTTGCAGCGCCAGCGCGGATCATCCCCGGCATCGGCGTCTACAAGCACACTTCCACCGGGCAGACGGCGGCCCAGATCGCGCGCTGTCGGCAGTGGAACAGTGGCTTTGCCTTGTTTTCCTATGATTCCCTGCACGCGACTGCCGGGGACCGCAAGCGCAGCGAATCCACCCGCGTCAGCGAGAACCAGAAGCGCCAGGCACGCCGCGCGGCGCTGCTGGGACCCGCTCACTAATGGTGCGAACCGCGTACCGATTGCCCGCGCTGTGCGGAAGTGACGCCCGAATGAAGGTCCGCATGTCGCCGACGGGGCGTGTGGTGCGGCTGTGTCGGCCGCGGTTTGCCGGTGAGCAAGCGACCGATTCAGCCGCTTCGGCCTTCACGGCGTATCTGCCCGTACAAACGGAACAACTCCCGGAACGCGCGCAGGATCACCTTCAGGTTGGCCCCGGTCTGCTGGCCGGCGGTGCGCGGCAGGTGTTTGACGCCGCGCTGCGCGATGGATAGTCCATGAGCGCGCGCCTTGGCGAGCATCTCGGTGTCGATCAGGGCGCCCTGGCTATGCAGATCGATGCGATCGATGAAGGGCTTGGGGTAGATCTTGAAGGCGCAGTCGATGTCGCGCAGCCCGATGCCGAACAGCAGGTTGACCAGTGTCGACCAGGCGAACGCATTCAGCTTGCGCAGCAGCGAGTCCTGGCGGTTCAGGCGGTAGCACGAGACGATGTCGTGGTTTTCGAGCAGCGGAAGGATGGCCGGGAGTTCTTCCAGGTCGAATTGCCCGTCGCCGTCGGTGTAGAAGATCCAGTTGCGGGTCGCCTCACGGAAGCCGCGCTGCAAGGCGCCGCCGTAGCCGCGGTTGGGCTGGTTGTGCACGGCCCGGACTTCGGGAATCTCGGCGGCCAGCCGGTCGGCGATCTCTCCGGTGCGGTCGCGGCTGCCGTCGTTGACGATCAGGACTTCCAGGTCGCTGGCCAGCCGGCGTCCGACGGCGACGGCCTGGCGCGTGACCCGCTCGACGTTGGCCTCTTCGTTGTAGCAGGGGAAGAAGATGGTGAGCGAAAGCGGTTGCAGGGGCGGCCTGGCCCAGGCGGGCCCGCGTGGGTCGGTCACAAGCGGCACTCCGTTCGCGGCCGCCTTTCGGCCGCTGGCCGCAGAAGTCTAGCAGGAAAGCACGCCGGCTGCGTTGGCGCGGGCCGGCCGCTCGGTCGAGCGTGAAAACGATGGAGCTGGTCTTTAAAAACGCTTGTCGGTCCAGCGGCGGCGCGGGACACTTTCCCTCATGGCGGACTCAGCGGACGAATGGCTGCTGTTGCGCGAGTGGCTGCGCAGCGACGCCCGGTTGGGAATTGCTCACCTTTCGATCCCAGTTCCCGAGGTCGAGGCGGCGACCGCGACCCGTAGCAGGGGCGCGACCCGCGGCCCGAGCGAGCCGCCGGCGGTCGGACCCAGGCCCGGCACAGCGCGATCAGCGGCAGCAGCCCCATCGCCGCGGCCTTCCTTTCAGTGTTCTGCGGAAGTGACCCAAGAGACCGACCTGCCGGCGCTGTGCGACACGGCGTTGCGCGACGATGCGGCTCGAGCGGCGCTGGACCAGCTCGACCGGGATCACGTACGCGGCTGCACGCGCTGTTCGTTGTTCCAAGGGCGCCAGCAGACGGTCTTCGGCGTGGGGCACGTGCGCGCCGAACTGATGTTTGTGGGCGAAGGCCCTGGGGCCGATGAGGACCGCATGGGCCAGCCGTTCGTCGGCGCGGCCGGGCAGTTGCTGACTCGCATGATCGCGGCGATGTCGCTGACGCGGGAGCAGGTGTACATCTGCAACGTGGTGAAGTGCCGGCCGCCGGCGAACCGCACCCCCAGCGAGGATGAAATGCGTGCGTGCGCGCCGTATCTGTGGCGGCAGATCGCGCTGGTGCGGCCGCACGTGATTGTGGCGCTGGGTCGCCCGGCGGCGCAGACGCTGTTGGCCACGACGGCCCCGATCAGCAGCCTGCGCGGCCAGTTCCACGACTTCCCGCCGCTGGCCCTGCGGGGGCTCGGGCTTCCGCCGGCCAAGCTGATGCCGACATTTCACCCGGCGTACCTGCTTCGATCTCCCGGGGAGAAGGCGAAGTCGTGGGACGACCTCAAGCAGGTGATGCAGTTTCTGGGCATTGCGATTCCACGGAGTTCGGGCGGAGGCACGTAGGCATGTGCCGGTGTGGAGATTTCCGAATTAGGGGTGTTTGCCTGTATTATCAACCCGACCATTTCCCTATCGTGCGGCGCCATAGGCGACGATGGAGAACGCTCGATGAGCGTGTCCGCGATACCGGTCAATGCCCTGGCCGCCCGGCGCATCTGCATTCTGGCTCACGCCCGTCTCGAGCGCGAAGCACTGGCCCTGCTGATCCAGAACCGGGCCGGCTATCAGGCGGCGGCGGATTCCGGCTTTGACGCCGTGACCATCTGGAATGCCCTGCGCTGCGTGCCGGACATGGCGATCGTTCATTCGGACCGGCCGCCCTTCGAGATTCGCGACCTGATCGAGATGCTGCCGCGCGTTCGGCCGCGGCTGCTGGTGCTGGTGATCAGTTCCCTGGCCGACCCGGGCACGCTGAAAACCTGGCGCGACATGCCGATTCACGGATACCTGTCGGCGGCGGCCAACCAGGAGGAATTCTGGGCCGCCGTCGAGGCGATTTTCGCAGGTAATCACTACTTCTCGGCCGACGTGCGCGGGCTGATGGATAACTCGCGACTGGCGGAATCGCGTTTCCCGAGGCTCTCGCGCCGCGAAGCCGAGTTACTGCCGCTGCTGGCGCGCGGGATGAGCCTGCGCGAGGCGGCCGGCGCGATGACGATCAGCTACAAGACCGCCGACACCTACCGAACCAGCCTGCTCCGCAAGCTCGGCGTGCGCGACCGCGTGGCCTTGGCGCGGCTGGCGATCCGCGAGCGGATCATTGATCCGTAGGAACGTTCACTGCGCGCGGTGAGCCGGGCTGCGCTACTCGAACAGGGCCCGAATCTGCGCAATCGGCGGGGGAGCCTGCGGACTCTGCCAAGCGGCCAGAAAGCTGATCGCCTCGCGCTCGCTGACGGAACGGCGACTGCGGCGGCCGTCGAGCGAGCGCAGCTCAAGCACCAGAATGGTTGTCTTGCCGGTGTGAACATAGCGCAGCAACCCGTAGGAGTCGGTGCGTGTGAACAGCTCGAGGCGCCTGTCCTCGGTCCGATAGGGGCGAACGACCGCGACGGCGCTGGGCAGCAAGTACCAGCGCTGGAAGATGCGCTGCGAGGCCCAGACGAAGCCGAACGTGACGACTAGGATGCCCGCGAAAAGGGAGAAGAGCTGTAGCGCGCGGCCTGCGCCGCCGCGCAGGAACAGGAGGGCCAACGGCGCCACGAACAGGACGCCAGCCAGAACGAGCACGATCGCGATGACCCACCGTCTTTGTTCCTGAGCGGTTGGCGCGTCGCCGGAGAGCACCTTGAGCTGGTCGTCGTGGGTGCCGAACTGAATGGGTTCGAATGCCTCCACGAAGGGCGGCGGAAGCCGAAAGTGCATTCCCGGGCCGATCAGCACGAGACCGCGCGTGGCTTCGCTTCGCAGGGTCTCGAACGCGGCGGCGCGAACGACCGGCCGGGTCCAGCGATCGCCCAGCCAGGGCCAGGGCCGCAGCGCGGCCTCCAGCCGCCGCAAGGCCGGGGCCGCGAGTGTGGCACATGTGCAGTTGTGTCGGCGATCAACCTGGACGAGGCTGGCGCGATCCGCGCAAGGAGCCCGATCGGCGCCGACGGGTTGCTCCGTGGATGCGTGCCGATTCATGGCAGGATCATTCGCCCGTTGGCTGGCTGGCCGCATCGATCGACGCCGCCGGAATCATCGGCAGCACGATATGCGTCGGCCGGGCGGCATCATGATAGATGGTCTGCTCGGCGGACACGTACTCCGTCTCCATTTCGTTGTGGCCGCCGGTGTTCAGGTTGCGCGAGAAGAGCGGGAACGAGGCTGACGCGATCTCAACCCGCAGGCGTTCGCCGGCGCGGATCGTGATGCCGGTCTGCCACAGGTCGATGCTGTACTCGTAGGTCTTGCCGGGTTCGAGCAGAGACGGACGACTCATCGATTCGCGATGCCGGGCGCGCAGGCGTCCTTCGACCAGCGGGGTGATCTCGCCGTCCGCTTGGATCCGCAGCAAGCGAACGAACCAGTCGGTGTCCTTTGCCGAAGTCGCCGCGAAGAGCGTCGCCGAGAGCGGGCCGGCGAAGGTGTACTCGTCTTCGAAGGGATCGCTGGTGTAGACCAGGATGTCCCGGCGGGCGTCGGTTGTCTTTGCGTGGTGTTCTCTGGCGATGCGGCGGCGCTCCTCGGGCGAACGCTCCTGCTTCTCTTCCTGCTCGGATTCCTCGCGAAAGCTGGGGTTGGGCGTAGGGTCGGCGGGGTTGTAAGTGTACTTGTCGGG
>CAYOHG010000127.1:1536-8085 GCA_964403685.1 uncultured Planctomycetales bacterium | reverse complement strand
GCGCAGCGCCAGGGGCTGCGCCGCCCCGGTCGGCCGATCGTCGCGCCCGGCGCGACGCACGCACAGCTCGCCGCCGCGCGCGCACAGCACGCCCCGCGTGTCCCCCTCGCGCGTGCGGATGTGACAGCTCGACTGCGGACCGATCAGACAGGTCTCGCGAAACAGAATCACATCGCCGACGTCACCCGGCAGCCGACAGCGCGCCGACAGCCGCAACGTGGCCGTGTCGCTGATCCGTGCCGGCCGGCAAAACACGAAAGCGGCCCGCTCCCCCAGCCGCACGCGGTCGCCGTCGCGCAGCCATGCATGCGAAACCGGCGTCTGGTTCACAAACGTCGGCCCGAGACCCGCAACCAGATAGTCCTCGCCTCGCCGCACAAGGTCCGCGTGGTGCGACAAGACATCCGCCGGCAGCGCCACGTGGACCGCGGCGGTCGAACTCGCCCGCCCGAGCGTGATGCGCTCGCCCGCAAGCAGCAGAAAACTGCCTGTCCCGTCTATCAGCAGCAGCAGCGGCCGTGTCAACGGCGCGCCGCCGGCCGACGCCGCTGACTCCAGCGGGCTGCGCGTCGTTTCAGACAGGCCGTCACGCGCGAAACTCATCGTTCGAATCGCACCCGCGGCCGATCGGCCCATTCGTCCGAGCGGCGACGTGAGCAAACGATCGCGTGCCGAGAGCAAGTCGCCCAATGCCTGTAGCGCACCGCCGATCCACGCCGCTTCTGGCCGCGCGCTGCGCAAACGCAGCAGGTCCTCGCGCAGCGCGGCGAAATCGCCCGCGTCCCACGCCGTTCCGCAGGCCTGCACGAGATCCACCAGCGAGACGGCTTCTCCCAGCAGCGCCGCCTCGCGCCGCAGGCGAATCAGCCACGGAGCCAGCGCCTCCAGGCGGTCGAGCCGCCCGGTTTGTACCGCCGCTGCTACCGCGTTCACGCACGCCGGTGCCAGCTCGCCCAGCACGGCGTCAATCGCGCCGTTGCGCCCGTGTCGATCGACGGCTTCGATCCACACCTGGCAGGCCGCGGCCACGTCGCCCCGGGCCAGCGCGCGGCGACAGTCTTCGGCCAGTTCGGCGGCGCGCTGCTGTTTCTGATCAACCTGCTGCCGTAACCGCTCGCGCGCCCTGGGATCTGGCACTTGCCCCAGCCCGGCCCAGGCGGTGTCGAGCCGGCCGGCGGCGAGATCGCGCGCAACTCGCTCGACGGCCGCCCGATCCTGGGCGTGGTCGGCGGCGGCTGCGCTTTGCTTTGCGAGGATTCGGTCGTGCAGCAGCCGGGCGTCGCCATCCAGGCGACCCAGCGCCTCTACCGCCGAAAGGTCGCGTAGGGCGCTTTCAATCTCGCCGGCCGCTGCCCGCAGTCGCGCCCGACCCACCAGCGCCGTCGCCAGCTCCTGGCGGAGGCGAACTAAGGCTTGGTCATCGCAATCTCGCACCGCCTGGAACTGCTGAAGCGCCTCATCCAGCCGCCCGGCATCCAGCGCCCTCCGGACCCCGCTGATTCGTGCGTAACTCCAACGCCCGAACATGGTTATCCTCATCGGTCCGACGGTGTCTCGGGCTGCCCGGCGCGCCGCCGACGACCGGTAATCGCGGTCCTGACACAATCGGCTACGGAGCCGCCCGGTCGCGTCGGGTTAGAGTGAAGCGGGCGAGCCCACGTGGGTATTCCTTGGCTTCCCGCGTTTATTCCCCGCCGGACCAAAGCCGCCCGCGGCGGGAATCGAAAGAAAACCGCCGAAATCGACTTGGCACTCACCCGGACCCGGGTTATACTTCGGTGTGAAGGGTTGGCGGGACAGCCGTCCCGACTGGCGAAAGGACGCTGACCATGATTGTCTGGATCAGCATGTTCTCTGATCTCTGGAACAAGCTCATTGAGACGTTCCAGTACCTGATCCTGGGCGTTGAGGCGTAGGGTCAGACCGCGAGCGAGCATGCAGAGTTTGTCTGGTCGGACGCGGGTGTGAACCCGGCCGGCCTTTTTGTTTTTTAACCAATCCATCGAAGCGCTTTCAAGCCCCGTATTGAGTTCGTAACACCCCGTCCCGTTTGCAGTTCTGCGTCCGTGTCTTCGCACGCCATCGGCTCACATGTATCGCAGACAGCGCCGCTTGCCGTGCTCCGCTCGTGAAAGCGTGCCTCCGCAAAGGGCGTCGCCGAGCCGGTCTACCTCCGGCGCGGTTGCGTTGCATCAGTAGACCTGTCGCGCCGGCAGGCAGGGTGGTCTAGCGGCGCTAGTCTCGATCCGGCTGGGCCAGAACCGTGCTCGGCAGCGGCTCATCCACGGTCGGCGTCGGTTGAGCGCGCGAAAGCACATACTGCCGCTCGCCGATGACTTTCGCCAGCCAGGTCAGACTCGTGCCGATCAGAATCCCCGACAGCGCGATGCCGCCCTCAACGGCCAGCAGTTCGCTTGAGTTCAGAGCGGTCCAGGCCGAGGTGAATAACCCGGCCAGGACCATTGCGATTACCAACAACACCGGAATCAGCAGCCCGCGGCCGCGATACGGGTACGTGAGCGTCACGACCAAACCGGAAACCGTGCACCACAGCATCGCGCGCAGGCCCAGCAGCCCGGGCGTCATCCGGTACTGATGGACCGACGCCAGCAGGGCGTCCAACGCTTCGGCGTGAACCTGGCATCCATAGACGGTCTGATTGGCCGTCAGCCGATGCTGGTCACGCGTACCGACCATGTGGCCGATCACGACCGCATGGCTGTCAAACCAGCGCCGCAACAGCTCGTCATCCGCGGTGAGCACCTGTTCCGCCGGAATGGTTCGCGACTTCCATTTCTCCGCCGGGCGGGCGGGTACGCGGGCGTGCGCGAGCAGATCGCCGCGCTCGATGAGCCCGGCGATCGCGAACTGAAGCAGGTAGCCGCCCTCCGCCTTCTTGATCTCGTACAGGGGCAGGGGATCGGATTCGGTCATGTAATTCGACTGGCCGGGAGTCGCCTGCCGCAGTCGATAGCGCACCTGAACCTGGTTTCGCTCCGGTTCGAGCCGCAGGTCGGGCACAGCCGCGGGGAAGCGCGAAGCCGCGTAGGCGGCCAGCGAGAGGCTTGGAATCGGCGTGCTGTAGCCCCGCTGGATACAGTGAATCACCTCGTACTGGTTATTGCGATAGTCGGGATTGGTGGAGATCAGCAGCCCGACACCCGCGACCGCCGCGCGGAGGGTGTCGCACATGGTCGGCTCGCCGTTCACATCGAATTCTCTCGCGCCGACAATCACCGGAGCGCTGGCGTTGCGAATGGCGTCGGCAAAGGCCGGGTCGAATTCCGGCGCACATTTGGTGTAGTAGTAGTCCAAGGCGATCACCAGCGGCTTGGTCGATTGGAGCCTGCGAAGCAGGGACGTATGCAGCAGGCGCAGGCTCTTGGAGTTGCCCTCCGGGTCAAAGCCAGGAGAATCCAGCTGGATGCGGCCATCCTTGATCGCGTCCAGCGTGCTCTGCTGGATGCCGATGAGCATGGTGCGGTCGAGCGCTCCGCGGGCGTAGACGGAAGTCTGTCCGAACACGTACATCCACGCCGTCAGCCCGGTCGCCACCAGGGCCAGCACCAGGAAGCGCACCGCGTACGGGTAATTCCTCAGCAGCAGGGCCGCCAGCCGCCAGACGCGGTAGAGGCGCGGCAGGTTGCGCCGCGCGTGCACCCTTCGGCCGGCCACGTAGTTGTTCAGCTCGGCGGCCAGCTCCGCGCAGCTCGGATAGCGCCGTTCGGGCGACTCCTCGACGCAGCGCGCGATGATCGCGGCGAGGTCTTCGGGCCGGCTGACTTCGCGCTCGCGCAGGCAGCGCAGCACGTGTTCGCCGTTGCGTGCCAGGCGGGCCGGCTCGCCGGTCGCAACGTAGAACAGCAGGGCGCCCAGCGCGAAGACGTCGGCGCGGCCGTCGACTGGGCCGCCGGCGCGCTGCTCGGGCGCGATGTAGCCGACCGTTCCGACCGGTTGCTCGCCTTCGACCGTGACGCCCAGCTCATCGACCTCGCCGCCCCCGAGTTTCTTGCCGATGCCGAAATCCACCAGGTGCGGCTCGAGCTCCGCATCGATCAGCACGTTTTGCGGCTTGATGTCGCGATGCACCACGCCGCGCTGGTGTGCGTAGCCGATCGCATCGACCACCTTGCCGAGAATCGCGAGGCGCTCTTCCAGCGGCGGATTGGCGCGGCGGATGTAGTCATTGAAGCGCTCGCCCTCGATGAACTCCATCGCGTAGAAGCGCGGCGGCGTTTCAATTTGGGCTTCGTAGAGAATCGCGATGTTGGGGTGGCGCAGCCGCGCCACCAGATGTACTTCGTTCTCGAAGAAGCGCGTCGAGATCGGCGCGTTTTCGGGGAAGACCTTGAGCGCTTCGCTGCGCTCCTTGGCATGATGCACGGCGCGATACACAACTCCGAAGCCGCCCTTGCCGACCTGCTCCAGGATCGTGTAGTTCGCGATCGTCGGGAACCGCCCCGCGCTCAGCCGCCGAAAAACCTCCCGACACGTCTCGGTCGTCTCGAGCAGGCGCTCGGCCCGGCGCTTCAGATCGCCGTGCAGGCGCCCGCCGGCGTACGCCTCGATCAACTCACGCTGCCGGCATTCGTCGGGCGATGTCATCGGCCTCGCCGCTGGCTGTCGGATGTGCCGCGCCACGCCGCGGCCGGGCAGCGGCGGCGACGGCAGGCGGAAGTATACTCCAAGTCGCGTGCCGGCTGCGGGTCAATCGAACGCCATCGCCACCAGCGTGCGGTCGTCTTCCGCCGGGGCCCCGCCGGAAAACGTGTTCACCGCCGACAGGATCGCCTCGACCAGGGCCGCCGGCGAGCGACCGCAGCATTGCAGGACCGCATCGAGCCCCTCCGACCCGAACATCGTCCGCTGCGCGTCGAACGTCTCCGTGATTCCATCGGTGAACAACAGCAGACGATCGCCGACCCCCAGGCGCGTGTCGCACTCCACCGAATCGTGATCTTCAATGATCCCCAGCGGCATGCCCGGTCCGACCTCCAGCGCCATGACTTCCGGATGACCCTGGCGCAGCCAGCGCGGCGGGTGGTGCCCGGCGTTCGCGTAGCGCAGGCGGCGCAGCTCCGGGTGATACAGGGCCGCAAACGCCGTCACGAACTGGCCGGCCGGCAAGGAGCGCGCCAGGTGCCCGTTCAGGTAGTGCAGCACGCCGGCGGGCGATAGCTGCTCGTCGGGAATCAGCGCCAGCGGCGCATGCAGCAGCGAACGAATCATGGCCATCACGACCGCGGCCGCCGGCCCGTGTCCGCTCACATCCGCAATCAGAATGCCGCACTCCCCGTTGGGCCGCGGGAAGAAATCGAAGTAATCGCCGCCGGCGCGCCGGCTGGTCTCGTAGTACGTTGCGATCGACGCGCCCGGAATGTTCGGCGGCGCCCGCGGCAAGAGCCGCCGCTGAATCTCCCCGACGTTGCGAAACTCCCGATCGAGCGCGGCATAGGCGCCGCGCAGCTCATCGGCCTGCACCAGTTGCTGCGTGGCGCGCCCGATCAGGTTGGAAGTCAGGACGAGCGTGCACAGCTCCTCGAGAGTAAACGCGTCCGGCCGCTCCCGCAGCATGATCACCGCGTAGACCGGCTCGCACTCGTGAAAAATCGGCGAGAACAGCAGCGACCGCATGCCCTCGGCGTACGGCCTGAACGGGTCGTCGGGCGCAAGCTCCAGCCGATCAATCTTGATCGGCTCGCCCAGCTCCGCCAGCCGCAGCAGCAGCCCGCCGGTGATCACCGGCAGCCGCTCGACCTGTTTCCACGGGTCGATCGACTCCGTCCAGGTCGTGGAGCGAGTGATGCGAACCCGGCCGGCCGGCAGGTTCTTGCGGCTGAGCGACAGGGTGCGGTCCGCATCGACCACGAACCGGGCTCGGGCCCGATACGAATCGATCAGATCACCCGGGCTGCGCGCGACGCTCAGCTCACGCACCAGGCGCAGGTACTCGCGCAGCCGCAGCGCCGGCGTTACGTCCTGCGGCACCCGCGATTCCAGCACAAGCGGCGGTTCCATCAGCGCGCTCCGTCAGAAACGGCAACCCACCCGCCGCCGGCGAGCGGAAAGCGACCGCCGTCCGCGACGCAGTGGTGCCGCCGGACCGCTTGTCGTCCACACGGACCCTCCGCGATTGCCAGCCTAACGCGGTTCACGGCAGATTGAAGTCGCCCGACCGCGTTAGTCCAGAACGGATGTGACGGCGGCGCGAAGTTTGGGTGAACCGTAGCGCGGCGGCCGCTGCGGCGCGTAGATGACGCATTCGAGGTAGTTGCGGCCGAATTGCAGGCATTCGTCGCGATTGGGCAGGAAAATGTCCACCGTGTTATGCCGGAAGCGCTGGTGCGTTCGATCGGTGACGACGAACCGTCGGTCGAGTGCCGGCACATACACGATCGACCCGAAGGGAACATCCGCGGGCGCCGCACATTGGCCGACACCCGAGGGAATCCCCGCCGCGGTCAATCCCCGGTCGTGGTAAGCGGTTACGCGATAGATGCGATAGACCGGGTCTTGAAACGTCGTATCCTGGGTAGAGCCGAGGGGGGG
>CAYOHG010000127.1:0-1526 GCA_964403685.1 uncultured Planctomycetales bacterium | reverse complement strand
ACCCCAAGCCGGCCCCGCGCCGGCGGGAAGCGACCCGGCCGCCCGAAACCCCGCCGCCAGCAGGCAAAGTAAGCCAACGGTCGAGCCTAACGCTGTCGACATTCCCAGCACTCCGCCCCCCGGCGTCGCCGTGAAATCGCCCGTGTTTGGTATTGCGCGCCCGCGCCCAATTCGTCCGCCGCCCTGGAAGGGAGTTGCGGCCCGACGAACAGGCGGTACTTTAGGCGCTCATGGCGAAATTTCCAGCCCTCTCGGGGCGCACGCCGGGATCGCTCCCGGGTTGGCCTGATAATGCGTGCCAGCATGTGCCCGCAGGCTGCGAATACGGAAGGAGCTTCGCTGATGCGACCGCAGATCGTTGCCGGCAATTGGAAGATGTATCAGACTCGCTCATCGGGTTGCGCGCTTGCGACTGAGATTCGCGCCGCGTGCGAGCAGCGCCCGCAGCGCGGCAGCATCGAGATTGTCGTCTGCCCACCGTTGGTCTATCTCGATGTGGTGAAGTCAGTTATCGAAGGCAGCCCGATCGCGCTCGGCGCTCAGAACGTCTATCACGAGCGCGAAGGCGCCTTCACCGGCGAGGTCAGCGCAGCCATGCTGGCGGACGTCGGTGTGCGCTATGTCATCCTTGGTCACTCGGAACGCCGCCACACCATCGGGCACCTCGAGGATGATCGCATGATTCAGCTTAAGACGCGCGCCGCGCTGGCTGCGGGGCTCGTCCCGATCCTGTGCGTCGGCGAGACGCTGAATGAGCGAAACGCCGGCCAGACACTCGACGTTCTGAGTTTTCAGCTCACCGCTGGCCTGGCCGGTGTGAAATGCTCGAACTCCAACGGCCTGGTCATCGCGTACGAGCCGGTCTGGGCGATCGGCACGGGCCAGAACGCGACGCCGCAGCAGGCCCAGGAAGCGCACGCCCATATCCGCGGAGAGCTGCGGCAGTTGCTCGGCTCCGTCGCCGACCAGGTTCGCATTCTGTACGGCGGAAGCGTCAAGCCGGAAAACGCCGCCGCGATCTTCGCGCAGCCGGACGTGGACGGAGGCTTGATCGGCGGGGCGAGCCTGAAGGCTGCCAGCTTCATGCCGATCGTGGACGCGGCGCTGGCCGCGCGGCGCTAGTCGGCGTATACTTCCGGGCTCGCGACGCGGGCGGCAGTAGCCGGGCCCGCTCGCGCGGGCGAACTGATTGGGAACGTTGGAATGCTCGTTGCGGCCTGGTATCACTTTCCGCTGGCCCTGCTGTTTGTCGTGCTGGCCTTCCTGGTAACCGCGGTCATTCTGCTTCAGCGCGGCCGCGGCGTCGGGCTGGCCGGGGCGTTCGGCGGGGCCGGACTGCACACCGCCTTCGGATCGAAGACCGGCGACGTCCTCACCTGGGCGACCGTCGTGCTGGCGGGAATCTTCCTGGTCTACGCGGTTCTTCTGAACTTCGTCTTTGTGCCGATGAGAGCGGAGCCGGCGGTGCCGGCGGCAATCTCGACCCAGCAGGAGAACGCCGCCGACACGACCGAACTGCCCGCCGA
>CAYOHG010000126.1:0-8102 GCA_964403685.1 uncultured Planctomycetales bacterium | reverse complement strand
TCGCCGGGTCCGGGCCCGGCCGTTAGATGCCCAACTGGAATTCGGGCCGTGGTGCTTGCGTGCATCGCGGCCCGTTTGGGCTTTCTCGGCACGAGGCGCCGCCCGTTTGCTGCCCTCGCCGGCGCGTCGATGAGGCGAACGCGATCTTCCAACCGGCCGAACCCAGCGCGCGAAAGGACGCAGCCGGGGGCGGCTGCGCTCCACAACGGAAGCGAACGGTCAGGCGTTCATGTCCTTCCAGCGCTTAGCCATCTGCCCGAAGATCGCCAGCGCGACTGCGCAGACCAGCCCGATGGCAGCGAATGGAATCCAGACGTAGTGCGGGTTGTAGGTGTCCCACAGCAACTGCGTGGCCTGCACGGCATCCACGTTCAGCACTTCCTGGAGCTTGGCCATCGCCTCGGTGCGCTGGACATCCAGCACCCGCTCCAGCGTCTCGATCTTGCCGTCCCAGACCTTGCCCTGCCCGAATGGCGTGTGCTGAAGCAGGTACTTCAGCGCCAGATTGGCCTTCTCACCGTAGTTGCCGTAGACGTGCCCGGCGATCAGCGAGCCGGCGTAGACCCCCACGCCCACCGGGATGTTCACATAGCCGAGATACAGCCCCTTCTTGCCCGGCGGCGCGATCAGGCCGAGGTACTCGTTCTTCTTGGGCCCGGTGGTCATCTCGCCCAGCGAGAAGAGCAGGACGCCGAAGACCAGCACCCAGACGCTCATGGTCCAGCCGGCCACCAGCACGCCGCCGCTGGCCACGATCATGCCGATCAGCATGGCCGAGAGCGTCCGCATCTTGCGCGTCAGCCAGGCGGTGGGAATCATCAGGATGATGATGAACGCGGCGTTGAAGTTCAACAGGATCTGCTGCTGCACCTGCGGACCGCGATCGGTCTGTTCGACGATCGTCGCATAGACCCGGTCCGGCAGCCACCGCAGCGCATCGGCCAGCGGGGCGCTGTCGACCCAGTCGGCGATGAAGTTGGGTTGCAGGTCCCATAGCTGATACATCATCAGCCAGAAACCGGACATGATCAGCAGCCAGACGATCAGGCGGATCTCGAAGATGTTGACCACGGTCTTCCTCAGCACCGCGAGGATCGAGTCCGACTTGCTGGCCCCGCTCGGAACGTCCTTGAACGTCATCAGCAGCAGGAAATTCACCGCGACGAAGCCCGCGGCGCACAGCATCAGGTTGCGCCAGGCGTCCTTGCCGAAGTCGGCCAGTTGCTCGGGAGTCATGCCCGAATCGACCGGCGGCTTGGCCAGCAGCGCAGCGGAAACGAATGGCCCGACCAGTCCGCCGATGTTGACCACCCAGTAGAAAATGCCCCAGCCGAGCGACGAGTTCTCCTTGGACAGATTCTGAGCGAGCGAACCCTGCAAGGCCGGCTTGAAGAAGGCCGTGCCGGTCGCCAGCACCATGATCGAGATGAAAAGCGTCCAGTAGTTCGAATTCGCGGCGGCCGAGAGGGTGTCTGTCGCCGGCAGCCAGACCACGTCGCGCAGCAGCGCGGCCATGATGTAGCCGCCGGTCATCAGGGTGAATGCGAAAACCAGCGTGTTCTTGTAACCGTAGCGGTCGGCAAACCCGCCGGTGGCGATCGGCAGCAGCGATTGAAAGACGGCCCACCAGGCGTAGATGCTGCCCTTGTGGGCGGCGGTCAGGTGCAGGCCGCCGGGGTCGTTGGCCTGCATGATGTAGATTGGCGCGACCGCCCGGAAGGTGAAGTAGGCCAGGCGTTCGAACATCTCGATGGTGTTGAGCGCCCAGAACGCAGGGCCGAACGAGCGCACGCTGGCGTGCGGCGCGGACGCCGGGGCGGTGGCTTCCGACATGATGGTCTCGCAATTGTCCGGAGCCAACCCGCCCGACCGGGCGCGCCGCAGTCCGGCCGGTTCGTGTCGAACGTGGTTGTCCCCGATCCGCCGCGAATGGTCAAGGGTTGGCTGTTTCCGGGTGGAACGGCCGTCTCGGCCGTTCTTCGGCCACTCCATTAACGGGCGGGGACGCCCGTACCACCCTGCGCGTGCGAATTAACGGGCCGGGACGCCCGTACCACCCTGCGCGTGCGAATTGACGGGCGGGGACGCCCGTACCACCCTGCGCGTGCGAATTAACGGGCGGGGACGCCCGTACCACCCTGCGCGTGCGAATTAACGGGCGGGGACGCCCGTACCACCCTGCGCAGGATGAAACCACTGGGTGGAGCGGTTCGCGCCGCTTCGCTGCGGTCGCCCTACCGTGTCATCGGGTCGGCCAGGTTCGGGTCGATGCCCAGCGACTTGAGCGCCGCCGGCAGCTTGCCCTTGTCGAATTGCCCCCGCCGGCTGAGTTCGACCAGCGCGTGATACGCGACGTGCTCGGCGTTGATCTCAAAGAAGCTGCGCAGCTCCTCGCGCGTTTCGCTGCGGCCGAAACCGTCGGTGCCCAGGGCGTGCAGCCCGGCCGGCGTCCACGGCGCAAGCCGCTGCGGAATCGACTTCACGTAGTCACTTGTCGCCACGATCGGCCAAGGCTCCCTCGCCAGAGCCCGCTGGATGAACGCGTGCTGCTGCGGCTGGTCCGGATGCAGCCGATTCCAGCGTTCGACGCGCTGGCAGTCGCGGAACAGCTCGTTGTAGCTCGTCACGCTCCAGACATCGGCCGCGACGTGATATTTCTCGCGCAGAACCTGCTGCGCCCGCAGGGCCTCACGCAACAGCGGACCGCTGCCGAAGAGGTGAACCCGCGGCGCCTTGCCGGGGTTCTCCGCGGCGGAGACTTTGTGCATGCCGCGCAGAATGCCCTCCTCCGCTCCGGCCGGCAGCGGCACCTGCTCGTACTGCTCGTTGTAGAGAGTGATGTAGTAAAGGACGGATTCCTGCTCCAGGTACATTCGGCGGATTCCGTCGAGCACGATTACCGCCAGCTCGCAGGCGAACGCGGGATCGTACGAGATGCAGTTGGGAACCGTGCTGGCCAGCAGGTGGCTGTGACCGTCCTGGTGCTGGAGCCCCTCGCCATTAAGTGTCGTGCGGCCGGCGGTCGCGCCGAGCAGGAAGCCCCGGCAGCGGGCGTCGGCGGCGGCCCAGATCGAATCGCCAACACGCTGGAAGCCGAACATCGAATAGAAAATGAAGAACGGAATGGCGTTGATCCCGTGCGTGGCGTAGGCCGTGCCGGCGGCGAAGAACGAGGCCAGCGAGCCCGCTTCCGTAATGCCTTCTTCGAGAATCTGCCCGTTCTGGCGCTCGGCGTAGCGCAGCAGCGTGGCGTGGTCGACGGGCTCGTATTTCTGGCCGGCGTGGGCGTAGATCGCGTAAGTGTTGAAGAGCGCTTCCATGCCGAAGGTGCGGGCCTCGTCGGGCACGATCGGCACGATCAGTTTACCCAGCTCCTTGTCGCGCAGCAGTCGGCCCAGCATGCGCACGAAGGCCATCGTGGTCGAGGCCTTCATCTCGCCACTGCCCTTGAAGAATTCCTCCAGCGTGCTTCGTTCCGGCGGAGCCAGCTTGGGAGCGCTGACGACGCGGCGCGGCAGGCCGCCGCCCAGCGCCCGGCGCCGGTCCATCATGTACTGGTATTCGGGGCTGTCCTTCTCGAAGCGACAGAACGGCGCGTCCTTGATGTCCTTATCGCGCACCGGAATGTCGAAGCGATCGCGGAAGGCCTTCAGTTCCGCATCGTTCAGCTTCTTCTGCTGGTGGGTGATGTTCTTGCCTTCGCCGGCCTCGCCCATGCCGTAGCCCTTGATGGTGCGGCTCAGAATCACGCTGGGCTGGCCCTTGTGCTCGACGGCGGCCTTGAAGGCGGCGTAGACCTTGAGCGGGTCGTGCCCGCCGAGACGCATGCTGGCGATCTGCTCGTCGGACATGTGCGCCACCAGCCGCTCCGTCTCGGGCTTGCGGCCGAAGAAGTGCTGCCGGGCATAGCCGCCGGGTTCTGTGCTGAAACGCTGCCACTGGCCGTCGACCACGTCGTTCATGATCTCGACGAGGTGGCCTTCGTTGTCGGCGGCAAAGAGCGGATCCCAATCACTGCCCCAGAGAACCTTGATGACGTTCCAGCCGGCGCCGCTGAAGGCGGCTTCGAGCTCCTGGATAATGCTGCCGTTGCCGCGCACCGGACCGTCGAGGCGCTGGAGATTGCAGTTGACGATCCAGGTCAGGTTGTCGAGCTTCTCGCGCGAGGCCAGCGTGATAGCGCCGAGCGACTCGGGCTCGTCCATTTCACCGTCGCCGAGAAACGCCCAGACACGGTGCCCGTTCTCACGCGTCAGGCCGCGGTCCTTGATGTATTCGTTGAAGCGGGCCTGGTAGATGGAGGAGATCGGGCCGAGTCCCATGGACACCGTCGGGAACTGCCAGAAATCGGGCATCAGCCAGGGATGTGGATACGACGACAGTCCGCCGCCGGGCGAAAGCTCCCGGCGGAAGTTGACCAGGTGATGCTCGTCGAGGCGGTATTCGAGATAGGCGCGCGAGTAGATTCCCGGCGAGGCGTGGCCCTGGAAGAAGACGACGTCGCCACCGTCGGCGTCGCGGCCACGGAAAAAGTGATTGAACCCGACCTCGTAGAGTGTGGCGGCGGAGGCGTACGTCGAGATGTGCCCGCCGATGCCCTCGTATTTGCGATTGGCACGTACCACCATGGCCATCGCGTTCCAGCGGACGAAGCTCTTGATGCGGCGCTCGATCTGGCGATCGCCGGGATAAGGCGGCTGGAGCTCGCGCGGGATCGTATTGATATACGGCGTGTTGGCGGAGTATGGGACGTTGACGCCGTGGCGTTCGGACCAGTCGCGCAGCCGGTCGAGCAGGTACTCGGCGCGCTGCGGACCGTAGGCCCCGTGGACAGATCGAATGGACTCCAGCCACTCGGCGGTTTCGACGGGGTCAACATCGTGCCGGACCAGATTGGATTGCAGCATCTCGGGGTGCACCTGTGAGCGAAGGCGTTCGTTCGGCAGGACTTATGACCGGCGCAGGTATCACGGCCGCCGCGCGGGGCGTGAGCCGGCAGGTCCGCCACGCAAGCGCTGGCGACGGAAACCCGCCGCCCGGCCCGGTTGCGTCCTTCGCGGGTCGCTATTAGTATGCGGGACTCGGCAACTTGGCAAGCGCTAACCGCTGGGCGGGAGTAACAGGCGTGTACGCGATCTTCGAGGACGGCGGCAAGCAGTACAAGGTATCCCAGGGCGACGCACTGCTCATCGAGCGCCGCGACCTGCCCGAGGGGACGACCGAACTCACATTCGACAAAGTTCTCATGGTCGGCCAAGGCACCGAAGCGCGGGTCGGCACGCCCTGGCTGGGCAACGCCAGCGTACAGGCGCGCATCGTGACCGAATTGAAGATGCCGAAGGTCATCGGTATCAAGCATGCCCGGCGCAAGGGATATGTGAAGAAGTTCGGCCATCGCCAGACCATGCTGCGCGTCGAGATTACGGGGATTCGCGCCTAGCGGGGCTTCCCGCGGGCCGGGACGTTCGCCCGGTGCCGAGGTGTGCAGACGCGGGTACAGACTACGCCCGGGCGCCCCGGCAGCCACGACATTCGCTGCGTTGCTGGCGCTCTCAGCGGTCAACGCACAGGCCCCGCCCTCGCAGCCGACCAGCCTTCCCACCCAAACCGTCGCGAGCCTGATCGCCCAATTGGAGTCCACGCCGCCGAACTCGCGTTCGCTGAGTGACCGCGCGCTGCTGGCGGGACTTCAGTTTTCTCGTGCGGTTGCAGCCGCCGACGCTGAAGCCGCAGCGAGCCTGCTTGATTCGGTGGGCTATCAGCCGCTGCCGCTGGAAGGCCCACTGGCGGACCCACCTCCTCGGCCGCTGCGCCCCGGCCGCTTCAGCACGTTGGTTCACGCTCGCCCGCGGGCGACGCTCGACCAGTTACCGGCGTCGATGTTCGAACTTGCCCGCCGGGCGGACGTCCACGGGCGATTCCCGGCCGTCGGGCACTGGATGCTCGCGCAGGACGTCGCGCTCATCATTCAGCCGCGGCAGGCGGACGCGCCGAACTGGGTGCGCCGCGAATGTTGCCTGGTGATCCGCATCCGAATGGGGCGCGCGCAGATCGTCGGCGGGAGTCTCTTCGACGCCCTGCCCTGACGCTGATCGTCGCGTTGGAGTAACGCCGCGACACCGGTCACCGGGCGCTCACCAGGCGAACGCCAGCCCCGTGAACACGAAGTGGTCGTTCTGCGATGGATTGTCCTCGCCGAACACGTAGCAGTTGGACATGTGCCGCAGGTGGTAACCGCTGATCCAGCTAATGTGCTCGCTCAACTGTACTTCGAAGCCGAGTCCGGTGTTCTGGGTGAAGTTGGTGTGGGAGCCGGCTGGCGGCGTCGGGTGATTCGCCGTCAGCATGCCGCCCCACATCTCAGCGAAGAGTCCGACCGGCAATCCGCCGGCGTCGAACTCGGCAAAATAGTAGCGCGCGCCAAGCTGCAATTCGGCCGCCTCGGAATCCACCCCGAGTTGATTGAAAGAGCGGTAAGGCGTGACCGCCACCCCCAGCGCCCAGCGGTCGGCGGTGAAGTAGTGGTATCCGAGCGTAACGCCGGCGTTGTCCGCGCGCCCCAAGCCGTAAGGCCAGAGTACGTCGCCCTTGATCGCATGGCCGAACGAGCCCGACAAACTGACCTGCTGCTGCCCGGCGCGATGGAGGCCGCCGGTGCAGCCGAGCATCATCGCGGCCGTCAGCAGCGGCGCCGCCAGCGCCGGCAACCACCGGGCGAGGCCATCTCGGTCCGGATTGGACCGTGCGTAGCGACCTGCGTACATGACGGGTCGATCCTCCAGCGGACTTCGCGCCAGCCCGTGGACTAGCGCCTGCTCATCCAGGCCACAACCTTCAGCTCGATCGCGATCGGCGTCGGCAGGCAGTTTACTTCGACGGTCGTGCGGGTCGGGTTTGGGTTGCCCGGACCCGCGAAGTGCTCCGCGTACAGCCGGTTGAACACCGGGAAATCGTCACGCATATTGGTGAGGAACACCGTCACGTCGACGATGTCCTGCCAGCGCGCCCCGGAGTCTTCGATGACGGCGCGGACGTTCGCGAAGACCGAGCGGCACTGTTCGGCGATGTCGTACCGTGTTACGCGGCCGCTCGCATCCTGCTCGACCCCGGGAATCTCGCGGCTGTCGCGACGACGCGGTCCGATGCCCGACAGAAACAGGAAGTCGCCGACCTGCCGGGCGTGGGGGTACGCACCCACCGGTTCGGGCGCGCGGCTGCTGTTGATCGGATCGGTCACGTAGTCGTCCTTGCTTGTTGCCGCCGAACCGATTCGTAGCTTACGTCTCGGCGGTGGATTGCCTCCGGGTAGTACGGCCGTCTCGGCCGTTTCTCGCTCCCGGGTGGTGCGGCGGTCTCGGCCGTTTCTTCTTTCCGGGTGGTACGACCGTCTCGGCCGTTGTCGGCAAGCTCTGATCAACGGGCGGGACGCCCGTACCACCCATTCTTAGGCGATCGACCGGCGGGACGCCCCTACCGCTCCGCCCCCGCGAAGTACGCGTGTCCGCCTGAAGAACGGTCCCAAGCCCGATGCACCCTCTCACGGTCGGCGATTCTTCATGCCGTCGTACACGATCCCGACCCAATCATCCGCCTTGAGGAAGCCATCGCCCCATTCACCGTCCAACTCGGCGGTCGGCTTGGCGGCGATCACCTCATCGCGCGACTTCCCGGCGTCCACCAGCGGCTGGATCCGGTCGCTAGCGCTCGCGAGCATCGCGCGGTACGCTTTCAGTTCGCGCACGCCCGACAACGGACCATGCCCGGGGATGATCTTCGTCTGCTCGTTGGCCAGCGACAGCACATGATCGACGCCTGCGATCATCCCGTCGATCGATCCGCCGGCCGACACGTCGATGAAGGGGTAGAAGCCGTTGAAGTACAGGTCGCCGGTGTGCAGCACATTCGCCTGGACGAAGTGCACGATTGAATCGCCGTCGGTGTGCGCCGGCGGCACGGACGCCACGCGCACCTCGTCACCATTCCAATGAAAGGTGATTTCCTGGCGAAATGTGACGACCGGCAGGGCCTTGGCTGGCGAAGCGGGCACCTTGCGGTTGAACGCCTCCATGAACTGCTCGGTGCTCATGCGCTTGCGGACGTTC
>CAYOHG010000125.1:1221-8113 GCA_964403685.1 uncultured Planctomycetales bacterium | reverse complement strand
CGACGACCGGCCTGATCGGCAAACTCGATCCAGAATTCGCCCGACTCCGCGGCCCGCAGGTCCAGCGTCGCTGTCCGCGCATCGCTCGCCGGCGCGAGGCCGGTGCGCTGTTCGATCCGGCCCCCCATCGGACGAAAGGCGAAGATCGGATCGCGCATCGGCACGTTGCCGACGGCCTCGATGCGCAAACGGCTGCCGCGCAGTACCGCCGGCAGGCGCTCGGCCGCGACGCGCAGGGGCGGCGACTGGCAGTACGCAGGCGGCTCAATTGTGACGCTCAGCGATTCGAGCACGGGGACGTGCCGCACGCGGACGACCCCAGCCAGCTCGGCGTCGCCCGCCCGACAACGGAACGGAAGATCGCGGGAAACTTCGTGCGCCGAAAGCTCGATGCGGAACCACTCGGCGCCATCCTGGCGGCCGAGCGGCTGCAACTGGTGAACAAGCCGCGGCACCGCATCGCCCGCGTTCTCCAGCAGCTCCAGCCGGGCTCCGCCGACCCACCGGCCACGGCACGAAAACCGCATTTCCAGCGGCTCGGCCGCATACACGCACCGTTCCGCGCCCGGCTCGTGCCATTCGATTCGCACCGCGTGCGGAGCATCCCAGGCGAACCCGACGACGCGCCCCAGCGAATGAAGCACCGATTTATCCGAAGCTCCGGCGAATAGCAGCCACGCGGCTAAAGCTGCGCCGATCGGTGCCGTGCACCGAAACGCCCCCGGGCGCGGCCGCCAGTCCACCCCGCCCTGTTCCGCGTCGCGCAGCGCGTCCGCCGCCGCGCGGGCGGCCGCTGTGCTGGCGTAGCCGTACCGACCCGAGCGCTCGAGCGATTCAAAGTTGACCAGCAGGTTGTGGGGCACGCCGGCGCCGCGCTCCAGTTCCCGCGCAAGAAAAAGCGGGTGCCAGCGGGTGCGAACCACTCGCCACACTTGCAGGGCGGCGGTCACGAGCAGTGCCGCCACCAAAATCAGCCCGTAGCCGCGCAGCAGCCCAAGCGGCGCGCCGTTCAGCAGCGCATGATCGACGATCACGGGTGGCAGCAGCAGGAGCAGCGCCAGAGCCGCGAAATCCCCCAGCCGCGCCGCCAGCAGGGCGGCGCTGCGCAGCCGGGCATAGCGGCGCGCCGCGCCGTGCACCGCCTGTTGCGGCGTGCCGCCGGAACGGTTCCACGCTTGGGCCGGATCGGTTAGTGGGGGCACGGGGGCTCCGGCTCAGGCCGCAAGGACGATACACATCCATTATAGGGTAGAGCCGAACCGCCCGCGGTTCGCACCCGGGATCGGGCTTTGACGCATGCGGCCAGCGACGTACAATTCGGCCGCGGCTGGGCGCCAGAGGAGTCCGGGACATGAGGTCACGATCGGAAGCGCTCCGTGCACGCATCGGGGGCGGACTGCTCGCCCTGAGCGCGCTATTCCTGACAGCGGGAACGACCGGCTGCAACTCGGATGGCAGCACCGGCAGCGCGAACGGCACCGCGTCGCCGGTTCGAGATCCGGACCTGGACGACATCCCCAAGCCGTCGGGCTTTTCGCCGGTGCGCGACGAGCGGACGGCGTTCTGGCGAAGCGGCCGGCTGCGCGTCGGGCAGCTGTGGTTCAAGGGCGGCTCCGACCCGATTGAGGTGCGCAAGTTCTACGAGACGTTCATGCCCGATGCGGGCTATGCCCTGCGTGAGATGAGCCTCAAGGGCGGCGAGTACCTGATGCGGTTTGAAAGCGACACCGAGATCATTCACGTGCGCTGCTGGCGCGAGAAGTTCAACACGCTCGTCGTGGTGGAGTTCGGGCCGCAACCGCAGGGCAGTGCCCCGCGCGAAAACCCAGCCCGCGAGGGAGCCCGGCCACCCGCGCGGCGACCCAAACCGGCGCCGGCCGACGAGTAGTTCGATTCCAGCGACGCCCAGCCACCCCGGACAACACCGCTTATGGACGCCGAAACAAGACATCGACTTCAGCAGAACGAGCTGGCCGAGGCCCTCCAGACCGCCAGCACAATCGGCTTCACCGACCGCCGCTTCCTGCTCCCCGCGCTGGCGATCGTGGCCATTGCGCTGGGATACCTGGGATATAAGTGGATGGGAGCCCAGCGCGACAAGGCCCTGCGGCAGGCTTGGAACGACCTGGCCACGACGCAGATCCTGGGCGTGCCCGATCTGAGCAGCTCCATCGCCGCACTGCGAAACCTGATCAACGCCAACGACAACCCGGCCTATGCGGCAACCGCGCGCATCCGTCTGGCCAAGGCGCTGCGCATGCTGGGCGACCGCACCGGTGATGCCAGCGTGTACGAGGAGGCCGCCGGCCTTTTGAATGGCGTCGTCGAGCGCTCGGATACACCCGCCGGGCTACAAGCCACCGCACTGTACGTGCTGGCCGAAGTATTCGAGAGCCAGCGCGACGTGGAGCAGGCCCGCGCGACGTACACCCGCTTGATGGACGAGCCGCGCTACCTGGGCTCGCCCTTTCAGCTCCTCGCCCGCCAGCGGGTCGATACGCTTGCCGATGTCAGCAACGTGGTCCGCTTCGAGCCGGGCAACCGCCCGCTGGAGAGCATGCCCGCGACGCAGGCCGCCCCCGATTCGGCCCCGCCCGACTCGGCCCCCGCCCCAGCGAGCGCGGCCGTCCCGATTCAACCCAGCCAGCCGTGAGCGAAGAAGACGAGATCCTCGATCGGCCCATCCCCCTGGATGACGCCAACCTCCGCCAGGTCCACCTGCGTATCCGTCGAAAGCTCCCAGGCCGGCGTCTGGACAGCTATCTGCACGCGCGTTTTCCGCACCTGTCACGCACCGCGATCCAGCGGCTCATCAAGCAGGGCGCCATCAAGGTCAACGAAAAGCCCAGCAAGCCCAGCTACGAGATGTGCGCCGGAGACGTGATCGAGCTGACCATCCCCAACCCCGAGCCGCCGGACGTCGTCCCTCAGCCCATACCCATCGACGTGGTCTGGGAGGATGACTACCTGGTCGCGATCAACAAGCAGGCCGGAATCGTCTGCCACCCCGCCCACCGTGAGCAAACCGGCACGCTGGTCAACGGGTTGGCCTATCACTACCAGCAGCTTAGCGCCGGCAGCGACCCGTTCCGCCCGGGGATCGTTCATCGCCTGGACAAGAACACAACCGGAATCATGCTGGTCGCCAAGAGCGACGAGGCCCATTGGCGGCTGGCCATGCAGTTCGAGCGCCGCACGGTTGAGAAAACCTACCTCGCGGTCGTCGAAGGTCCGCTGGAGCTTGACGGCGACGTGATCGACGCCCCCATCGGCATGCATCCGATCGTCCGCGAGAAATTCGCCGTCATGGTGCGTGAGAACAAGATCGACATCGCCAAGCCCGCCGTGACTGCTTACGAGGTGGCCGAACGATTCCAGGGTTACACGCTGGTCAAGCTGTTCCCCAAGACCGGCCGGACGCACCAGCTCCGCGTGCACATGTCGCACATCGGCCACCCGATCGCCGGCGACACGCTCTACAAGGGAAAGATCGTCACGGAACATTCGCTGACCGGCAGCGGCTCGGATGAGCCGATTTTCCCGCACCAGGCCCTGCACGCCTGGAGAATCCGCTTTCAACACCCGATTTTCGAGAAGCCGATGGAGCTTGAAGCCCCCTTCCCCGATCCGCTGCGACAATTCGTCGCCCTGTTGCGGAGGTTCCGGCGTGTCTGACCGCGGTCGTTGCTGCCCACCGCCGAGCCGCGCCCGGCCGGCGATTCCCAGCCTGCTGCTCGCCGCGCTGCTCGCATCCGCCGCGGCTGCGCAGCAGCCTGCCGACACGACCCGCGGAGTCTCGCCCGCTGAGCAGATTCAGCGGCTGCTGCGGCGCGTCACCGGTCCGACACAGGTGGCGGTGTTGGCCTGCGACGTCGAGTCGCGCCGGCCGCTCTTCGCCCACGCGGCCGAGCTGCCGCTGAAACCCGCCAGCGTCCTGAAGCTGCTTGTGGCGGCGGCGGCGGTCGAGCACTTCGCGGACGAGTTCGGCTTCGAGACCCGCTTCTTGCGCTCCGGAAACGAGCTCTGGGTGCTGGGAGCAGGCGATCCGGCCCTGGGCGACGAGCGGCTCCTCGCACGACGCGGACTGACACCGACCGGGCAACTCAACGACTGGGCCCGGCGGATCGGCGAGTCCTTCGGAGCCGAGCCGATCGAACGGATCGTGCTCGACGATTCCGTTTTCGATCAGCAGTTGCGCCACCCGGACTGGCCTGCCGAGCAGTACCTGCAATGGTACCAGGCTCCTGTAAGCGGGCTGTGCTTCAACGACAACTGCCTGGACGTATCCCTGCGAGTCCTGGGCCGCGACGTCACCATCATCACCACGCCGCCGTTGCCCGCCGAGTTCACCCGTAACGGTTTGGTTCTCGGCCGTACGCATAAGCCCTCCATTCACCGGGCCGCCGACAGCGACGTATTCGAGCTGCGCGGCAGCCTGACCCGCAGCGACGCGCTTGAGCCCGCTTCCATCCATCGACCCGCGGTCGTATTCGGGCATGCGCTGTCCGAGACGCTGCGCCGCGCGGGCGTGACGGTCGCTGGCCCGGTCGTCCGCCGAACGCTGCCCGCCGAGAACGACGCCAGGGAACTATTCGTCGAACGTACGCCCCTTCGCGACGTGCTGTGGCGTTGCAACAATTTCAGCCAAAACCTGTTCGCCGAGTGCCTGCTGAAGTCGCTGTCGGCCTACGACGCAGCCGGGCAGCGCATCGCCGCTGGATCATGGGCCGGGGGACTGGGTGTCGAACGGCAGGTGCTGGAGCGGCTGGGCGTTGATCTCGCCGGCGCCGAGTTGCGCGACGGCAGCGGCCTGAGCCACCAGAACCGCGTGACCGCCGCCCAGATCGTGGCCGTGCTGCTGGCGATGAAAGAACACCCGCGCGGGGCCGCGTTCGTCGAGAGCCTGGCCCGACCCGGCGAGGACGGCACACTCCGGCGGCGCTTCACCCAACCCGCCCTGCGCGACCGGCTGCGCGCCAAGACCGGGACGATTCGCGGCGCGCACACCCTGGCGGGCTACCTGACCCGAACCGACGGCGGCACGTCGGCGTTCGCCATCCTGATCAACGGCGGCGCGAACTCGACTCTTCAGGTTCAGATCGTTGACGCGCTGGCAGCAATCACGCCAGCGGCGCCCTGAAGCCGGCGCGCTTCCGGCCACGCCTACAGGTTCTCCAGCCGCTGCTTGAGGTCCATGTCGCGCAGCACCTGGTGAAACGGCTCGAGCTCGCCCCGGCCTAACACGGCCACCAGATCGAATACATCGACCCCGGCGCGATGGTCGGTGCAGCGGTTCTGCGGGAAGTTGTAGGTGCGGATACGCTCGCTGCGATCGCCGCTGCCGACCATGGTCTTGCGCTCGGCGGAGAGCTTGGCGCGCTGCTGCTCCTGGAAATGCTCGAAGACGCGGCTGATGAGCACGCGGCGAGCCTTGGCGCGGTTCTTGTGCTGACTCTTTTCATCGCGCATCGACACGGTGATGCCGGTGGGGATGTGCTCGAGCTTGATCGCGCTCTCGACCTTGTTGACGTTCTGACCGCCGGGGCCGCCGGCCCGGCTGGTGTGCTCGATGACGTCCTTCTCCCAGTCGATATCGACGGCGATTTCCTCGGGCTCGGGCAGGACCGCGACCGTCGCGGCGGAGGTGTGAATGCGACCCTGCGCTTCGGTCTCGGGAACGCGTTGGACGCGGTGCCCGCCGGCCTCGAAGCGCATGTTCACGTACACTTCGTCGCCGGTCAGGTTCAGGATCGCCTCACGCACGCCGCCGAGGTCCGAGGGACTGACCGAAAGCACCTCGACGCGAAAGCCGTGGGCGGAAGCGAAGGCCTTGTACATGTCGACCAGCTCGGCGGCAAACAAAGCGGCCTCGTCGCCGCCGGTGCCGGCGCGAATCTCGACCATGATGCTGCGGATCTTCGCCTCGTCGCCGGTGACGAGCTTTTCCTGAAGTTCGTGCAGGACCGCCGCGCGCCCGGACTCAACGGCTGGAAGCTCGGCCTGGGCCAGCGCCCGCAGGTCGGCGTCGCCGCCGGCGTCTTCCAGAATGCCCCGCAGCTCGGCAAGCTGGTCGGTCAGCTTGCGATACGCCAGGTACGGTCGCACGATTCGCTGCAATCCGCCTAGCTCAACGGCCAGCCGGCTGATCAGCGCGCCGTTCGACGCCACCTCGGGCTTGTTCATCTCCGCGGTGATCGAATCGGCGCGCTGCGCCAGTTCGGCGACGCGGGCCATCCACGGCGGGTCGAGCGGACTGATGGTCGGGCTGCTCGCGTTCACGGCACTACCGTCGGATCAAGCCGAAACCGCTGCGAAGCGAAAATGAAAACACTACGGCGCCGCGCAGCGGCCGAGGCCGTAGTGTCGAATTCCCCGCAGGCAGCTACTTCTCGGCTTTGGCCTTGCCTTTGGCGAAGTACTCGCCGCCGAATTTCTTGGTGAAGCGTTCGACGCGGCCGGCGGTGTCCACCAGCTTCTGCTTGCCCGAGTAGAACGGGTGGCAGTTGCTGCAAATGTCGACCTTGATGGTCGACACCGTCGCGCGGGTCTCGAACGTGTTGCCACAGGCACAGTGCACGGTGGCCTTTTCATACTTGGGATGAATGTCTTTCTTCATACGTCACCATCGTCGGGGCTCGGCCGCGGCGGCGCCTGAAGTCGCCCCACGCGCCGCGCGGGCTGCGCCGTGCCGTCACAGCGAGCTACGTAGTATGCGCGAGATCACGCCGCGTGGCAACACCCGCCGATAACAGCGACACACCAGCACGGCGCCGACCGCATGACGGCGCAGCCAGAGGTGGCTGTGCTCCGTTGGCGACAAAGAACGCAGCCGTGGGCGGCTGTGCTCCGTTGGCGACAAAGAACGCAGCCGTGGGCGGCTGTGCTCCGTTGG
>CAYOHG010000125.1:0-1121 GCA_964403685.1 uncultured Planctomycetales bacterium | reverse complement strand
CAGCCGTGGGCGGCTGTGCTCCGTTGGCGACAAAGAACACAGCCGTGGGCGGCTGTGCTCCGTTGGCGACAAAGAACACAGCCGTGGGCGGCTGTGCTCCATGGAACGTCGACCGACGGCCTGCGGCGCTCACGCACGTGGTTCGATCAGGTCCTCCAACGAATACCAGCCCGCCGGCCGACCGGCCAGCCACTCGGCGGCACGCAGCGCCCCAGCGGCGAAAACGTCACGCGACAGCGCCCGGTGGCCGAGCGTCAGCACCTCGCCTTCCGACGCGAAGTGAACCTCGTGGTCGCCCACCACCCCGCCCATCCGCAGCGAATGTACGCCGATTTCCCCCGGCCCGCGCGGCGGCGACTGCACATCGCGGCCGAACCGTATGCCCGCGTCAACGGGGGCAGCCGCGGAACCGTCATCGCTCTGCCGACCGGCGCTGCCCGTCCGCCCGTCCCGCACCGCGCGCAGCAGCGCGTGAGCTGTCCCGCTGGGCGCGTCGCGCTTATGGCGGTGATGCGACTCGACGATCTCGACATCCCATTCGCCGGGATCCAGAACCGCGGCGGCCCGTCGGAGCAAGGTGCGCAACAGCGCGACGCCGACGCTCATGTTCGCCGACCAGAGTACGGCGACTTGGCCGGCGAGCCGTTGCAGCCGAGCCATCTGGTCGGAACTCAGCCCGGTCGTGCCGCTCACAAACGCGACGCCTCGCGCGCCGGCCCACTCGGCCCGCGCCACGCAAGCCGCGGGACGCGAAAAATCAACCAGCACGTCGCAGCCCGTGTCGCCGGACTCCGCCGACACCGGCGTGCCGAGTTTTCCGGCACCTGCCAGTTCGCCCGCATCGCAGCCGACCAATGCCGACCCTGGCGATGTCAGCGCCAGGTTGATACGGAATTCCGACCGGCCGGCCGCCAGTCGCACAACGCTGCGTCCCATCCGCCCGCAGCAGCCCGAAACTCCCAGCCGAATCGGCGTCATTCGAGCGATTCCAGCAGGTCCTGCATTTCGTTGACCGTGTGCCAGTCGCCGGCCGCGCGGGCCGTCGCCATGCCCGCGGCGAGCGTCGCGCGGGCCGCGTCCGCACGGCCCGCCTGAATCTCGTCCCGCGCCTTGTGGTAATA
>CAYOHG010000124.1:0-8150 GCA_964403685.1 uncultured Planctomycetales bacterium | reverse complement strand
GCTGCGCTACGACGTGGCCCGGGCCGATCTGAGTATCACCGCTGCGGCCGCGCCCGATCCGGTGACCGTCGGCAGCGACTTGACCCTGACGATTACAGTGGCAAACGCCGGCCCCGACGCGGCGACGAACGTGACCCTGACCGACACGCTTCCAGCGGACGCTGCCCTGGTATCTGCGACGGCTTCGCAGGGGACGTGCAGCGGCAGCAGCCCTGTCACCTGCGCGCTGGGCACTATCGCGAGCGGAGCGAGCGCTACGGTGACGCTGATCGTCACGCCCGCGCAGGTCGGCGCGGCGAGCCTGGCCGCCGGTGTCACAGCCGCGGAATTCGACCCCGACACCGGCAACAACAACGTGACCGTCACGGCAACGGTAGATGCGCAGGACGCGACCGGCGGCAATGACAACGGCAGCGGCGGTGACAACGGCGGGAACGACAATGACGGCGGGGACGACACCACCGACACCGATGGCGACGGCGTCCCGGATGCGACCGACAACTGCCCGGACACTCCCAACGCGGACCAGGCGGATGCAAACACCGACGGCACAGGCGATGCGTGCGAGGGCGATCTGCCGAACCCGGCATCGTGTGGACTCTGTGGGCCAGGCCTGATGAGCGTGGGCGCCACCTTCGCGCCACTGCTGTGGATGAGGCGGCTGCGTTTTCGTCGCAGACCGTAGGCAACGGACAGGTCGGCCCTGGCGCGCCTCGAATCGCAGGACTTCTGCGGAGCAGGGATTTGGCGCCGGATAGTTTCAAACCAACTGAAAGCCGCCAACCACCGCTGTAACTACTGCGATGAAAACGGGTTGAGATCATTCCACGAACAGCGCCGGCGGGCGCGCCGACGCCGCGCGCAGGCGCCTCCGCCGGGCCTACGGTGCACGCGGCGCGCCATTTGCTTGTAGAATTCGCGCCCGGTGCCGGCCGAACGCCCAGGTGGCGCCAGACTCCTGCCGAGCCGCGCCCGCGTGTCGCGGCGCAGATGCGCCGCCGACCCCAGCATCGGTGACGGAGCATTCCTTCCATGCCCAGCAACGATATTCCCGCCTGGTGCGAACGGTACCGGAACAAGGTTGAAACGGCAGAGCAGGCCGTCGCACGTATCCGTCACGGCCACCGCGTCTTCATCGGCTCCGGCGCCGGCGAGCCGCAGACGCTGGTCGCCGCCCTGGCCGCGCGCGAAGGTCTGGATGACGCCGAAGTCGTTCACATCATGACGCTCGGCATCGCGCCGTACGCGTCGCCGGCCTTCGGTCCCAAGATTCGGCACAATGCCTTTTTCATTGGTGCCAACGTCCGTGAGGCGATCCAGCAGGGCCGGGCCGACTACACGCCGGTCTTCCTGTCCGAGATTCCGCGGTTGTTCCGCACCGGCCGGCATCGCATCGACGTCGCGTTGATCCAGGTCAGCCTGCCCGACGAGCACGGCTATTGCAGCTACGGCGTGTCCACCGACATCGTCAAGTCCGCGGCCGAGAGCGCCCGGCTGGTGATCGCCGAGGTCAATCCGCACATGCCGCGCTGCCTGGGCGACTGCTTCATTCACGTGCGCGACATCGCCGCGCTGGTGCCGGTCGACAAGCCGATCCTGGAAGCGCCACAGGGCACGCCCGACGAGCTGGCCCGCAGGATCGCGCGGCACATCGCCGACCTGATTGAGGACGGGGCCACGCTGCAACTGGGCATCGGCACCATCCCCGACGCCGTGCTGCACTTCCTCAAGGACCGTCGCGACCTGGGCATTCACACCGAGATGTTCAGCGACGGGATCATTCCGCTGGTGGACAGCGGCGTGATCACCAACGCCCGTAAGACACTGCATCGCGGCAAGATCGTCGCCAGCTTCGTGCTCGGCTCGCGCAAGCTGTACGACTTCATCGACAACAACCCGATGATCGAGTTTCACCCGACCGAGTACACCAACGATCCATTCATCATCGCTCAGAACGAGAGGATGGTCTCGATCAACTCGGCGCTGGAGATCGACCTCACCGGACAGGTCTGCGCCGATTCGCTCGGCCAGTTGTTCTACAGCGGCATCGGCGGACAGGTCGATTTCGTCCGCGGCGCGTCGCGCTCGCGCGGCGGTAAGCCCATCATCGCCCTGCCCTCAACCGCCGCCGACGAGACCATCTCGCGCATCGTTCCCACGCTGGCGGTCGGCGCCGGCGTCGTCACCAGCCGCGGCGACGTGCACTACGCCGTTACGGAGTACGGCGTGGCGTACCTGCATGGCAAGACCATCCGCGAGCGGGCCCTGGCGCTGATCCAGGTGGCGCACCCGAAGTTCCGTCCGTGGCTGCTGGCCGAGGCCAAGGCGCGCAAGCTGGTCTACCGCGACCAGATCGAGCTACCGGTGATGACGCCGGTGTATCCGATCGAACTGGAGCGCTGGGTGACGCTGCGCGACCAGTCCCGCGCGTTTGTTCGTCCGATCCGCCTGACCGACGAGCCGCTGATGCGCGACTACTTTTACTCGTTGTCCGAAGACGCGGTCTTTCACCGCTTCTTCCGACACATCAAGTCGATGCCGCACCCGCAGCTCCAGGACCTGCTGCGGGTGGACTACGAGAGCGATATGATCCTGGTCGCGACACCCGACAAGAGCGACGATTCGCCCTTTATCGGCGTCGGGCGCTTTCACCTCGACGCGCAGACGAATCTGGCGGAGGTTGCTTTCTCGGTGCACGAAGCCTGGCAGGGCAAGGGCCTGGCGACGCAACTGCTTCAGGAGTTGATCGAGGTTGCCAAAGGACACGGCATCCGCGGGTTCACGGCCGAAGTGCTTGCGGACAATCATGCCATGATGGCGGTCTTCCACCGCTGCGGGCTGGCGGTCGAAAGTAAGCTGGAGGAATCGGTCTACCGTCTGACGATGTTGTGGTGAGCAGGGAACGGGCGAAAGCCAGCCCCACCTGGCGGGCGGCGCCGAAGCGGGCCGTTTCGCTGCACCCAGCCGAGGATCCGCGCATGACCTACGACAGCCCGCTTCGCTACGAATCGACGCGCATCCACGCCGCCGCCATCTATTGCTCCGACGGCCGCGTCGGCGAACATTTCGACGACTTCCTGCACGTCGGCCTGTCGTTGCCGCGCTATGACCGCGTCTGCCTGCCCGGCGGACCGGCCTGCCTGGCCGGTCATCCCCAGGCCAATGTCCGCGAGCAGGGCGTCGTCGACGAGCTACAATTCCTGCTTCAGGTGCACCATCTGCGGCGGATCGTGCTGATCGCGCACCAGGGCTGCGCGTTCTACGCGACGCGGCTGGAACTCAAGGAGCCGCGGCTCGAGCTAGTGCAGCGGGCCGATCTCGTGCGTGCGGCGGCGTTCGTGCACCGCGTCACCGGGCTGGAGGCGATCGAAGCGTATTTCGCCCGACTGACCGGCGCGGAAGTAGGCTTCGAGCCGGTGCAGGTGTGACAACATCCGCAAGGTCCAAGGACACGCGCGCCCCCGCGCGAAGACAACCGCAACGCCGGCGACGCGCCAGGCGGCACCCGTCCGCCATGGGAAGCCCGGTCGTTCGCAAACCGAGGACACTACGAAATCTCCGTGCGCGCGTCAGTCTCTCAACATTTCGTCGGGCATCCAGTCCGGGAGGTCTTTGATCGAGTCGCGCGCGGCGGCACTCGTCGGGACGCCCCAGGCCTCGAAGAAGGGACCGAGGTCCTTACTCACCGCCCGGCTCATTCGCACCAACCACTGATCGCGTTTTTCTTCATCCGTCCTGGGCCGCTGGTCCGCAGGCAGCGAGCCGTATTCCGCGAACACCTTTCGGTAGGCATCCCATCCAAACGCCAGGCGGAGTTGAGCGTACATTTGCAGCGCGAGGAACGGCTCGCGCTTCCACGTCTCGAACCTGGCGCCGCTTTCCAGGTAGTTCGCGCGGGCCTTGACCGCATCCTCGCCGAAGACCTTCTGCCGCGAAGCATCGTCAACGCCGCACACGTTTTCCAGCACGTACAGCGTGAAGATGTTGCAGGTCACTTCGCCGGTGCCCTCAAAGGTCCACATCCCCTGCTGATGGTTGTGCCCCATCTCGTGATACGGCCCCCAGCCCTTCTCGACCAGCCCCTTCGGATCCGTCATGAAAGACGCCGCATCCAGATGGGTCATGATCGGGTAACCCGCGTGCATGTAACCCGCGGAAATCTGCGTGTCCGCGACGTAACGCTGCGGGTAGGGCCGTTCGCGGGAAAGCCCCGCCAGTTCCGCGTCGGCGTCCAGAATCCGGACCCAGTGCTCCATAATCGCCTGGGGATCGTCGATCTTCCGGGCCACGTCGCTGGGTATCGTCAGGATGACGCGATCGCTCGCCAGTTCCGCCCAGGGTGCAGGTAGATCGCGAATCCGCGCCGCCCAGTCCGCGTTGCTCGTCTCTCCCAGAACAAACCAGGGCGATTCGACGCCACCGGAAACGGTCAGGTTCAATGTGTCGAGCTTGGCCTTCTCGGGCACTTCGATGTAGATGAGCCCGCCGAACGCACTCGCGACGGTCACTCGTTCGGAGTCGATTGGCCATGACATGCTGATCCGCGGCACGCGCCGCCATTGGTCATGATGCCACAGCTCATCCGCATGACAGCCGATGCGCACCCGCAGTCCCGCCTGCGCTGCCTCTTTTTCACCTGGCGGCAGCGTGACCGTGATGACCTGGCCCGCCGGCGCGTACAGCCCGGTCGAATGCCAGTTCGGCACCGCGGTATCGATGATCACTTGCCGCGAAGCCTTCCGGGCCGTTGCCGGCACTTCTCCCGGGAATGCTCGCGCGGCCACGTGGGGTTTCACCTCCGCGGGTTGCTGGGATTCGATCTTGGAGAGCTGTAGCGCCAGCAGCACGCGCTGGAGTGCCTCGGATTCCTGGAGCGGATTGTCGGGCGTCGGCGCCAAGTCGTGGTTGTGCGCACTCAGCAGGGAGTTCAGCCGCGGCCGGAGCAACCGATCGGAACTGGGCAGCGCTGCCACGGCGCGCGTGGCCGTGGCGCCGGCTTGCCGGATAAGCGGGTCGTCGGGCTTGCGCTTCCCTTCGTTCACCTCGGTCAGGATGTCCAGCGCCCGGCCCGCGTGGAACTCCGGTCCTGGCACGAAGTCCGCCGCGAACGCGCCGTCCTTCGTCGGCTCGGCATATCCATCGGCCAACGCAAGGCCTGCCTCGACGAGGATCTCATTCAGCGGAATCGCCGCCACCGGCTGGCGGTGGATCTGGGCCCATCCCCACGGGCAGAAGAAGCACACGAAGCCGCCGCCGGCGCGCACGAAGGCGGCGATCGCCTCGATCTCGCGCTTCGAAAGGTCGGCGCGCCCGCAGAGCAGCGTCGTCGCGCCATCGAGCTGTTCGGCCAATCCGTCACCCCCGTTGATCTTCGCCGCCTCAATCCCCTCGGACTTGAGGTATTCCGACAAGTCCGAGTCGAGGAGTGCGACACGGACGGGGCGCGGCCCGCTCCCCGCGCGCTCGGAAGTCCAACGGCACGCGTTCAGCAGCAACCGCCCGGTCGAGAGCCTCGCGGCGGCGCTGGCGCTGCCATACCCGTGCGCCCACGCCATCACGCGCCCGCGACCGAGCGTCCCAGCCCCGACGATCGGCACGCGCTTGTCGCCTTCTTTTCCCAGAACCACGGGAAACGCCCCGTCGCCCCAGACGGCGACTTGCCCGACCGTGCCGACCGGCGGAATCGCCTCAACCCCGTCGAGCAGGGCCGCCGCGCCGGAATCGGGCGCTGCGGTGGCGCTCGTGTCGGCGGCGGATGGAGGTGTTGCAAGTTCCTGCGCTGCCGCATGCAAGACCGGCCCGAGGAAGAGCGTGCCGCAGTACGCTGCCACTGTAACGAGCGATGCGCGTCGAAGCGCTGCGATGGTGCTTGACATGGACACGATGGTACGAAGCCACGACGGGGATGTCATCAAGCTCAGGCGCGCGGCCATATTCGTCAACCGCCCGGTGCCGACCCTTTAGTCGTACTCCGCGGGATGATCCGCGACCGGACGCCGTCGGTGACGTGCTCGGGCGAGGTCCCACCTCGCACCTCGGCGCGCTGGTACGAGATTCGGACCTCGCACGAGCGGTTGCGAGACTCCTCTTCCAAATACTCGGCTCGCGCGAACGGATTCCCGTCGGCGGGGTGCGAAACCGGATTCTCGCACCAGCTCGCGGCGAGAAACTCGAGCCCGCCCACGGCGGGCGGATTCGGGTGGGCGTCAAGATAAGGGGTAAACCGGGCGCATCGCGTAGGAACGGGCCAGCACGACCGCGTTTACCCACAGCCACGGCCTCTTACCCCTTATGTTGACGCCGACCCGGCGGATTCGTCGGCATCAGCCGTGGCTTGACAGAGCCGCGTCGGCGACGCAGAATCGCCGATTCTAACCCGGCTGGAAGCTCCGGGTGCGCGGGCGGTTAGCTCAGTTGGCTAGAGCGCGTGGTCGACATCCACGAGGTCACTGGTTCGAGTCCAGTACCGCCCACTGACCCACTCCGGCGGCCTCCCGTCGGTCGCAGCCGGGTCTCGGTGTTCGCCCGCACAGAAGTCTGTCGTTGCGCGTCTCACACGCGGCCGCCGCTTGGAAACGATACCTGTCGCTGCGCCGGTCGGTCCGAACCCGCAGCGCCAAGCGGCCCGCTTCCGGTCGATCGCCCCGCGCCGGCGGTGAGTTGATCACTCACCCGAAATCCCGCCGGCGCCGCAGTTTCCGTACAGCGCCTCGGTCTCCGCGCAGCGAGTCAGTCTTGGCCCGGCAGGGCGCGCGACGCTTGCGGGCGGCTTCAACCGTCGGCGTGCAGCACTCGCGCGGGCCTGCTCTCCTGGTCTTCCGGAGGCTCGCGTTTCGGCAAGCGGGAACGGACTCTAGCAGGTCGGGAGCGGGCCGGGGTGCTCGCAGAGTTCGGCGAAACGGTCAAGCAATGCGCGAAGCTCATCATCCAATCGGAG
Source organism: uncultured Planctomycetales bacterium (assembly GCA_964403685.1). GTDB lineage: Bacteria > Planctomycetota > Phycisphaerae > UBA1845 > Fen-1342 > CAYOHG01. The sequence goes on along the minus strand of CAYOHG010000124.1, from coordinate 1,213 downwards.
CTGCTCGCGCCATGCCGGCGGGATCGCGTCGAGCCCGAAATACAACCCCGCCAAGCCGCCGGCGACGCAGGCAGTCGTGTCGGTGTCGTCGCCGTAGCGAATGGCGCGGTCGATGGTCTCGACGTAGTCGCTCGATTCGCGGAACGCGATCCACGCCGACCAGAGCGTATCAACCACGAAGCCGCTGCCGTGCGGATGGTTGAACGCGCGGACCTGCGCAAGCTGGTCGCGATACGCCTCACCCCAGCCGCCCCCATTCGCGTAGAAGCGGTCGAGGGCGCCAAACGCTCTCTCCAACGCGTCCGTGCGATCGCCGGTTTCGAGTAATTGCCGCACGATCAGCGTATACACCGCGCAGCAGACCTGCGCACAGCGGTGCCGATGCGTGATGCGCGAGGCGTCGTGCGCGGCGCCGATGGACTCGCGCAGTGACTGCTGGCGCGTGTACAGCGCAACCGGGAGGATGCGCATCAGCGAGCCGTTTCCGTTCGACGCCTCGTCCGCCTGTCCGGCTTCGAGCGCGTCCACGCCATCGCGCAGCCGGGCCAGGGCGCCCATCGTGGTCGTGCCGATGTCGAACACACGCCCGCCGGCAGCCATGTAGCCCTCGTCGTACCAGCGGACGAACCGCCGACCGAGGTCTTCCGGCGCGAGCCGGCCCTGTTCGAGATAACTTGCGACCGTGCAGAGCAGCAGGGCCCCGTCGTCGCTCCACGTTCCAGGCGGCTGGTCGTGCGTGCCGCTTGTGCCCCATTGAATCGCGGCGGGAATGCGGTGCGCGGGGATGAACTCGTACGCGACACCGCACGCGTCGCCGCAGAGGTGGCCGTAGAGGCTCCCGAGCAACCGAGACCTGTCCGGGTTCATCGTCACCCCTTCGTGACAATGCCGAGCGGTACGGTCCATAGTGGCGCGTTTCGGGCGCGCGTCAAGCGGTCTGGGGCACTGCACCGCGCGCGGATTGAGTGGCCTGCCCTTCCGGATCGGACCCAGGTGTCATGAACGTCGGTGGCCCGTCTGCGACGTAGTAATACTCGGGCGAGAATCTCGGTTCGGGCGCGCGATTCCGTGATTTCCATTCCGTCCGCCGGCGAGCGGGAGCGAATTTCTGCGTTGGGAGTGCTGAAACGGGCGCTCGCACCGGCCGTGATGGGTTCTGATCCAAAGCCGCCCGCCCGCACGCCGGCCGGTCCAGACCCGCTGCGTCCGGTCC
>CAYOHG010000123.1:0-8171 GCA_964403685.1 uncultured Planctomycetales bacterium | reverse complement strand
TGTCCGACCGGGCACTCGCAGAGGAATGAGTGTCCGACTCGCGCATGCGGGCTCCTGTCGAATCCGGTGCCGGAGGGACGCGCAGTTGATCCCCTGCTGGGAGCGTTCCAAACGCAGAGGGCGAAAGCAACCGGGTGGTGCTGCTGGGGAGAAAAAAGCAGGCGCCCGGACGCCAAGTCTATTCCCCGAATGCGCTTGCCAGCGGGCGACCCAGCCTCGACGGCGCTGCGCCGGCAATCCAGTGTGTCCGTTTCGCCGCCTGGCAGATCACGTTCTCGGACCCGCTTCCCTTGCTTTCAGGCCTTGATTCGGTATGTTGAGAGGCTCGGCGAGAGCGAGAATCAGCGCAAGCGGTGAGAGGGGTACCCGCATCAGCGGGTTCGGTGTGCAACGCCAAACCGTCGGCGACGATTGGCTTGCACCTGCGGCGCAGGCTCTGCGTCGGCGCTTCGCTTACGCGGGGCGCAGCCGTTTCTTAACCGATCCGAAACGTCGCCGCTGAAATCGCGGCGTACGCTGCCTGCCGAGGCGGCGTGAACGGTGTTCCATGCGCGAACTGACCGATTGACTGCGGCTCGGAGGACGACGCCATCGATCCAACGCCATCCCGCCGAGCCTGATCCGCAACTTCACCTGGAGGGTAAGAACGATGCTGAAGCGATTCCTGGTAGCGGGCACCGTGGTTTCGGTGCTCGGCACAACGGGCGCCGCGCTGGCGCGCGACTGCGGTACGGACTGCGACAATACCGGTCGTGCCGGGCGTGTCTATGACGCCAACCCGTCGGTGGTCGCGGCCGGCAGCGGCAGCGCCCGCACGGTCCGCGTCTGGACGCCGTTCCTGATCGACACCGGCCGCATGCTGCTGAATCCCGCGGTCGTTCAGGTGGTCGATGGACGCGCCCTCGGCGCAGCGACGATGTTCGTCGGCGGCGGTGACACGCCCGGCGTGGTCGCGTTCGGCACGGCTGACGAACTCGACTCGGTGGGCACGTACACCAGCAACGATCTGATGATCGCCGAGCAGGACATCGGGCTGTCGGACACCATCGGCGAGATGCTCGACGACGGCACGGTCGTCTTCCGCGCCAACTTCCGCTCCAGCCCGCCGCAGAACAACCTGGAATGGAGCCAGGCCGTCCCGAGCTTCCAGACCCCGGTCCCGCCGCCCGCCGCCGGCACCAAGATCCTCAACCCGACCGCGCCGGGTATCGACGGCACCGCCGGCTCGGTGTTCCTCGGCACGCCCGCGGCAATCGAAGGGGGCAGCGACTTCTACGTCGGCGACACCAATTTCGACGCCGGCACCGGCAACGTCCCCTCCGCCGTGAACATCTGGGACTACGACAACACCTTCCAGAACCCCGCAACCCCGGACTTCAGCTACACGCAGACCGCCGGCTTCACATTCGCCAACGGTATCTGCGGCAACTGCATCGACAACGTCGCCGACGTGCGGCAGACCCAGCCCGTTTTCGCGAAGGTCAACAATAACTACTACGTCGCGTTTGGGATCAATGATACCCACAACGGCGGCTCGGCCCGTCCCGCCCTGCTGGTCGTGGACAAGTTCGCGCCCGGCGCGTTTGACGCGTACACCGGCGCCATCGGCATCCTGCCCCCGGCCGGCTTCGTTTTCGTCGACCATCAGGCCACCGGCGGCGGCTCGAACGTGTTCGAGAGCAACCACTTCGAGATCAACAGCAGCGGCCAGATCGCGGCGCTGGTCGAGTCAACCGCCAGCGTCCCCAGCCACGCCGTCGTGCTGTACGAACCGATTCTCACCGCCGGCGTCATCACCGGCTACGCGGCTCCGGTCGTCATCGCCGACGCCGGCCCGATCGACACCATCACCGACGGCCTGGCTGGCCCGATTCCGATCTTCGACCCGAATGACCCGAATGGCCCGCCGATCGAGTACATCAACTCGATCTCGGCGGTCGGCATCAACGACCGCGGCAACATCGCCTTCTCGGCCATCTACGATACCGGCGTGCCGTTCGACCCGAATGACCCGAACAGCCCCACGATCTGGGATTCGGCCGCCTATCTGTACACCGACAACGACAGCACCCTGCACCAGGTGCTGCGCGAGAACGACCTGCTGGACAACGGCCCGAACGACCTGATTGTCGGACTGATCGCGCAGGAAGACAGCGATTCGTTCTACGGTCGCAGCCTCGCGGACAAGGCCGACGTGCTCGCCGTGAACTTCCGCCCCAGCGACGACATCAACCTGGGCGGCTCGCGCGGCACGGCGATGGTCATTGTCGGCCACGTGGGAGATGTGAATCTCGACGGCGCGGTGAACCTCACCGACCTGTCGCTGCTGCTGGTTGCATTCGGATCAAGCTTCGGCACGCCGAGCTATGACCCGCAGGCTGACCTGAACCTCGACGGTACGATCAACCTGGACGACCTGTCCCTGCTGCTGGTCGTGTTCGGTCAAAACGTCTGACGCCGCCGCCGCGCGGGCGGATTCCGCCGTGCTGTGGCACCGTGTAGTCCCTTGAGCCCCCCGCACCCAGCGGGGGGTTCTTCAGTTTTCTGGAACTGCGGTCGGCGGGAAGGGCGGGCGGCCCGCACCACCCGAACCCGTCGGCGGCGCTACGCCATCGGGTGCCAGCCCGCGTCGGCCCAGAGCTGACCGCTGACTGAGGCGTTCTGGATCATGAACGCGATGGCGTGGGCGATCTCTTCCGGCAGGATCAGCCGACCGAGCTGCGTCTGCGGAATGATCCACTTGCTGATGAACTCGTCCCCCAGCGCCCGCACCATGGGCGTGTCGGTGTAGCCCGGGTGAATGATCGCGCTGCGCACGCCGTGAAAGACCGCTTCCGCGGCCAGCGTCGCGGTGGCGCCCTCCAATCCGGCCTTGGCCGTGGCGTAGGAGATCTGCCCCTTGTTGCCGGTCGATGAAACCGACCCGATCAGGATGATCGCGCCCTGCACGGGCTCGGACGGCGTCCAGCGCTTCAGTCCGTGGCGGTGCCGATCGCGCGCCACGCTGGCGATGGTCTCCAGAGCCCAGTAGATCGGCGACGTCAGGTCGATTTCGATCACCCGGCGGAAGTCCTCTTCCGGGTAGATGTCGGTCTGCCCGCTATCCTTGTCGATCTTCACCGCCAGCCGATCGCGCGTGATCCCCGCGGCTGGCACGCAGATCGACACGCACTCGAAATGCCGCTCCATTTCCTCGAATACGCGCCGGCGGAAGGCACCGTCGGTAACGTCGCCGCGGAATGGGAAAAAGACGTGGCGCTCGAGCCGCTCATTGCCCAGCCGGGCGAACTCGTCCACGTCCCCGGCCAGGTCGACGGCCGCGACCGCTTTGATTCCCTCGCGGGCCAGAGCGATACAGGTCGCGCGGCCGATGCCGCGGGCCCCGCCGGTGACAACCGCGACTTTCGTTGACAGGTCCAGCCGGCGGTCGTCCCAGCCGGCCTCAAGGTCGAATTGCGTCGGCATACCGCCGTCCTTGGGCGCCCCATCGAACACGTTGGCACCTCTACCTTTCGTAGCCGGGAAGCGTCTCGGATCGCTGCTCGAGCCAGTCGGTCGCCTTGGGCCACAGGTCGCGATGGGCCCGGGCGCTGACGGCCAGTCCGATGTGCCCGACCGGATAGTTGATGCTCTTGCGGTCGGTCGAGCTGACAGCGTCGTTGAACGGCAGGCTCTGGTTCGGATGAACCAGGTGGTCGTGCTGCGCCACGAGGTTCAGTATCGGGCACTCGATCCGCTTCAGATCGACGCGCTCGTCGCCGATCATCAGCTTGCCCTGGATCAACTGGTTTTTCTGAAAACAGAACTTCACAAACTGCCGGAAGACCTCCCCGGCCACCGGGATGTTGTCATTCAGCCACATCTCCATCGCGAAGAAGTCTTCCAGAAAGCGCTCGTCCTCCAGCTTCTCGTAGAAACCGATCCACTTCTCGAAGTAGTTCTGCACCGGCTTGAGCAACTGGAAGTTCACCTGAAGCCACTGCGGCGGCACGTTTCCATAGGTTTGGACGAAGCGGTCCACGTCGAAGTACGCCTCGTCCGACCAGACCTTCAGCAGCGCGTCGTCGTGCGACCAGTCCACCGGCGCCGCCATCAGCATCACGTTGCGGACCTTTTCGGGCCGCAGGGCCGCGTACATCGCGGTCATCGATCCGCCCATGCAGTAGCCCAGCAGATTCACCTTCTCCACGCCGCAGCGGTCCCGCACGTCGTCCACCACGTGATCGATGTAGCGCAACACGTAGTCCTTCAGCCCCAGCTCGCGATCGCCGTCGGCCGGCACGCCCCAGTCGATGTTGTAGCAGTCGAAGCCGCGCTGCACGAAATGCGCGATCACGCTCTTGCCGGGCCGCAGATCCAGGATGTACGGACGGTTGATCAGCGCGAAGATCAAAACCAGCGGCGTCTTGAACCGCTGCTCTACGTCCGACTCATACTTCAGAAGCCGCAGGTTGTCCTCGCGGTAAACGCAACGGGTCGGCGTGGCGCCGACCCGCGTGGTTCGCATCGCATTCAGCACTTTCGGCATCGCCAGCGCCTTGCGGAACAGCGTCTGCCACGGCGCGATGAGCTGGTCGGGGGTGAACTGCCAGGGCCCGATCCGCGGCGCCGCCCCGGTCTCGGTCGACATGTTGCGATCTCCTCCGCGCGGGGCCAGTCCCGGGCGCGCCTGCTAGGAACTCTGCTTCGTGGTCTTGCGACCGCTTGCCTCGACCTGCCCGATACGCCGCTCCACGTCGTCCAGCCGCCGCAGCACGCGCTCCTCCAGCCCGCGAATCAGCGTCACCAGGTGATCGCTGTCCTGTCGCGACGGCATCTGCGCCGTTTGAAGCCCGCGCTGAAGGTAGTCATTCATCGTCTGTTGCCACGCCAGGGAATGATCCATCGCCTGCTTCATCGTCTTCAGGTATGCGTCGCTGCGCAGAAACTGATCCAGATGCTCGCTGAGCGCCGCGAAGAACGCTTTGCGAACCTGCTCAACGAACTCAGCCTGCGGCGGCGGCGTGAAACCCACCGAGGCGGCCCGCTGCATGAAATCCGACCAGAACGCCGTGAACGGATCAGGGAAACGGAACTGGGAGTCGTTCTCAGCCATCGCAGCGTCCCTCGTGCGTTATGAAACCGCCCCTATCGTCCCGCCGACCGCGTCCAGCCGCAACATCGTGCCGCCCGCCGATCACTCCGGCCCCGCCGCGCGCCGGTAACGCGGAAAACCCAACGAGCCGCCGCTGGTGCGTGCCGGCTCGCCCCGGCACGTGTTCGCGGCGACGCCGTTGGGTTGGCGTCCCTCAGTCGGTTTCGCTTCGCCGCGAACCACCGACCCGTCGCCCCCACGGGGGGAGTCACGGCGTGCCGGCGAATAGTGAACTATTTCGCAGCGGCCTTGGCGACGGCCTTGCCGACCGGGTTATCGCGGGCGACCTCGACCCAGCTCTGGAACAGCTCATTGCTGCTTTTGGCAACCGCCTCGCCGGTCTCGCGGGCGCTGGTGAAGCAGGTCTGCCAGAAAGCGCTGAAGCGCTCGGTGGCCTCGGCTGGCGTCAGATTCGGACGAAACTCGAACGTCTCGCGCATCACATTGAAGCCGCGCTTCATCTGCTCATCGAACAGCTTGCTGAAGCGGTCCACCTGAGTGCGGCTGAACGGCGTGAGATCCTGCCCGAGCTTGTCGAACTGGGCCTTGATGCTCTCGCTGCTGCGGCTGGTCCAGTCGGACCAGAAACGGGCGTTCTCCTCGTAGACCTTGGTGCCGTTCTGGACGGCCTTGGAAAACCCGTCCGCCATCACCTTGAACGAGTCGGCGAAAAAGTCTGTCGGATTCGTCATGGCCTGCACTCCCTGCGTGCCTTTGCGATCTCGTGTCGTCACACAAGGAAATATATCGGCGCTTTGGCGCGAAGTCAACACTATTTGGTGCAATTGCACAAAATCTACTGCTGTGCCGTAAGCTTACTGAATGAATGGCATTGCGGCAATCGAACGACGATAAATATTGACCGTTCGCGCTTTCAGCACTACTGTGCGCAGGTCAGGAGAACCGCATGCGCTCGGCCCGCGGCAGCTCGAAGGTGTTGCAGATCAAGAAATACTCCAACCGCCGGTTCTATGACACGACCCGAAGCTGCCACGTCAGCTTGAACGAGTTATACGACCTTGTCTGCCAGGGATACACGCTTGAATTATCAGACTCCAAATCCGGCCAGGACATCACCAACGTCGTGCTCACGCAGATCATCCTCGAACGCGACGCGCCCAAGCTCGCGATCTTCCCCGCCGAAATCCTGCACCAAATGATCCGTACCAAGGAGCAGTTCCTTGGAAGCGTGGTCGAGGAGTTCTTCCGCCAGGTTCTGCTGAGCCAACGCGCCACGCAAGAGCAGTGGGCCCGCTTCTGGCAGAACACGCTCGGAATCAACCCGTTCGCCAACATCATGCCCGGCGGACCGGCCAATTGGGCGCGCTCGGTTTGGGGCACGTTCGGCGGCCAGCCTAATGCCGGCGAAACTCCGCCGAGCTCTGCCAGTACGAGCGGGCCGCCCGCGCAATCGCCGGCGGACATTCCACCTGATCCCGAGGAACTCGCCGCTCGCGATCAGGAGATTCGCGACCTGCGGCAACAGCTCTCTGAGCTGGCGTCGCGGCTGGAGCATCTGTCCGAGCCCGGCGGGACCGACTAGCGGTCGGGCGCGACAAACAGCGCCGGCGGCGTAATCCGCTGTGCGCCGCCAGTGCCCGCAGCTATACTCCAAAGACCGATCTTCAGTCGCTTCTGAAAACGCACTCAGCCGACGCGGAGGAATGGCCATGAAACCGCTGGAAGGCAAGGTCAGTCTGGTCACGGGTGGCAGCCGCGGCATTGGCAAGGCCATTGCGATCGCGCTCGCGGAGGCCGGATCGCACGTCGCTGTCAACTATTTCCGCAGCGATGACGCCGCCGAGGACGTCTGCCGGGAGGTTCGCGCTCGCGGCGCGAAGTCCATCAAGTTCCGGGCGAATGTGGCCGACGACGAGGCCAATCACCAGATGGTCGAGTCCATCATGTCGCAGCTTGGGCCGGTGAACATCCTGGTCAACAACGCCGGCATCAACCGCGACACTACATTCATGAAGATGACGTATGACGCCTGGCGGGAAGTGATCGACGTGAACTTGAACGGCCAGGCGATGGTGACGCACGAGATTCTGAAGCGCTGCATGTACGACTCCGGCTGGGGCCGCGTGATCTTCATCGCCTCGGTGGTCGGACAGCAGGGCAATTTCGGCCAGAGCAACTACTCAGCCGCCAAGGGCGCGCTGATGTCGCTGACCCGCACGCTGGCGCGCGAGGTGGCCCGCAAGGGCATTACCGTCAACGCCGTCGCTCCCGGCTTCATTGAAACCGACATGACCGCCAACGTGCCGGAAAAGGCGCTCGAGCAGGTACGCGCGGTCACGCCCGTGGGCCGGCTCGGCAAGCCCGCCGAGGTTGCCGATGCCGTCGTCTTCCTGGCCGGACCCAACGCGTCGTACATCACCGGCGAAGTGCTGAACGTCAACGGCGGCATGTGGATGGGATGATCGTTCCCGATCGCGGGCGACAACGCGTAGCGCGCTGCGCCCTGCGGAACCGATCCACTCGTCGTTCATCAGCCGAGCTGACCTGCCGTTTGCCCAGCCCAGTCCGCGTGAGTAGACTCCTGTTGCGTACTCTGCCCAATCGCGAGCGCGCGACTCGATCCACGAAGGCGGCTTACCTCGATGGGTGACGCGAACACCAGGCACCGGCCCCCGCCGGTCGCAGGCGGGCGGCCCGCTTTGCCTGTCAGCCTGCCGTTGCTTGGCCCCGCAGGTCCCAGTGAGCTGACCGCCTGCCACCCGTCAACCCCTGTCGGGGCGCCGCCAACCGTGGCTTTCGTCTCGTTGGGCTGCGCCAAGAACCTGGTGGATTCCGAGAGCATGCTCGGTCAGATTGCAGAGTCCGGTGCGGTCATCAGCGGCGACGAATCCGCCGCCGACACGATAGTCGTCAACACCTGCGGGTTCCTCGAGTCCGCCCGTCAGGAGGCGATGGAGATCATCGCGGAACTCGCCGAACGCAAGCGCGCCGGTCGGCTCCGGCGGCTGGTGGTCGCGGGTTGCCTTGTGCAGCGCGACGGCGAGGCGCTCCGAAAGCTTGGGCTTCTCCTCCGACT
>CAYOHG010000122.1:0-8175 GCA_964403685.1 uncultured Planctomycetales bacterium | reverse complement strand
CCCTATGCTGTGCGGCCTGATGCTCAATGGGTTGCTCGACGCGCTCAAGCAGATCGAACTCGAGCCCGGCCGCGATTTCGACGTCGTCACCGTCAGCTTCGACCCGCTGGAGGACTGGAACCTCGCGCGCGCCAAGAAGGAAACCTACGTCCGCGAATACGGGCGAAGCTCCGCCGCGACCGGCTGGCATTTCCTGGTCGGCGAGCGTGATGCGATCCGCACGCTGACCGAGGCGGTCGGTTTCTCTTACAAGTGGAACGCCCGGCGCGAAGAGTGGATGCACCCCGCGACGCTGATTCTGTGCATGCCGGACGGCCGGGTCTCCCGCTACCTGGGCGGCGTCATGTTCGACCCGCAGACGCTTCGGCTGTCGCTGGTCGAGGCTTCCCAGGGTCGAGTCGGCACGCTGTTCGACCAGGTCTTTCTGACCTGCTTCCAATATGTCGACGAGCACGGCAAGTATTCCGCCAACGTGCGCAACCTGATGCGCATGGGCGGCGGCCTGACCGTTGTGATCCTGGCCGCGACCATCCTCTCGCTGCGCTCGGCTGAGCGTCGCAGGCGGGTAGTGGCGGCGCACGCCGCGGGCGCGCCTGGCGCCGACGGCGTGAGTGCCCGGAGCCCCCGCGAGTAGCCTACGACCATGAATGCACTCTCGCTCCAATCGCCGCTGTTCGTGGCCGCCCTGGGCGGCTCGTTCATGATGCCGGAATCGGTGTCGACCTTCGCCCGCGGCGTCGACAGCACGTTCTATTTCATCTTCTGGGTCGCGGCGTTCTTCTTCGCCCTGACCGCCGTGCTGATGTTCACCTTCATGGTGCTCTACCGCCAGCGCACGCCGGGCGAGGCCGCCCCCGGCAACACCACCCACAACACGCCTCTGGAGGTCATCTGGACCGTCATTCCGACCATCCTGGTCGCGATCATGTTCTGGTGGGGCTACCAGGTCTTCATGGACATGCGGCTTCCGCCGGACAACGCCTTCGAAGTCAACGTCAAGGCGCAGAAATGGTCCTGGCAGTTCACCTATCCCAATGGTCTGACCGACGGCGACCTGCACGTTCCGGTGAACACGCCGGTGCGGCTCATCATGCGCTCCGACGACGTGCTGCACGCCTGTTACATCCCGGCGTTTCGGGTGAAGCGCGACGTCGTGCCCGGGCGCTATTCGGACCTGTGGTTCCAGGCGACCAAGCCGGGCGACTATCGGCTTTACTGTGCCGAGTATTGTGGGACCAGCCACTCGGACATGCGCGCCACGGTGCATGTCTACGACGACGCGAAATTCGCCGAGGCGATGAAGTATCTCAACCCGCTGAACGTGCTCAGCCCGGAGCAATACCAGGAATACCTGTCCGAGCCGGACGCCTTCATCAAGAAGTACGGCGACGACGCGACCATCGGCAAGGCCGTGCAAAAGCTCCAGACGCCCGTGATGATGGGCGCCGAGCTCTACCGCAAGAAGGGCTGCGTGCAGTGCCATAGCATCAACGGCGACCCCGGCACCGGGCCAACCTGGAAGGGCGCCTGGGGTGCGACGCACGAGCTGCGCGACGGGACAACCGTCAAGGTGGACGAGAACTATGTCCGCGCGTCGGTCGCCGAGCCCAATGCCCAGATCGTCAAAGGGTTCAATGCGGTGATGCCGAAGATCAACATCACCGACCGCGAGATCGACCAGATCATCGCCTACATGAAGTCGCTGAAGGACTAGACCCGCGGAGAGCAGCACGATGTCGAGCATTACGGTAACACCAGGGGCCGCCGCCGGCCACGCCCACGATGCGGGGGCCGACTACCTCACTGCCAACCGCGGCCTGTGGTCCTGGCTGCTGACGCTGGATCACAAGCGCATCGGCGTGATGTACATGACCGGCATCATGGCGTTCTTCCTGATCGGCGGGCTGTTCGCGCTGCTCGTGCGCACGGCACTGCTGGTTCCCGCCAAGACGCTGCTCGACGGCACCGTGACGCCGCTCGGCCAGCTCATCAGCGCCAACGCATATAACGAGCTGTTCACGCTGCACGGCGCGGTGATGATCTTCATCGTCATCATCCCCGGAATCCCCGCCGCGCTGGGGAATTTCGTCCTGCCGCTGATGCTGGGCGCCAAGGACGTTGCGTTTCCACGGCTGAACCTGGCCAGCTTCTACTTCTGGTGCACCGGCGTGGTGCTGCTGCTGTACGCCATCATCGCCGGCGGCGTCGATACCGGCTGGACGTTTTACGTGCCCTATTCGACCGACGTGAACAGCGCCATGGGCGGAGTCATCCCGGCTTTGTTCGGCGCGTTCATGCTTGGCTTCAGCTCGATTTTCACCGGACTGAATTTCGTTGTCACCATTCACAAGATGCGGCCGCCCGAGATGGGCTGGTTTCAGATGCCGCTGTTCCTCTGGGCGATCTACTCCACCGGCGTCATCCAGATTCTCGCGACTCCGGTGCTGGGAATCACCCTGCTGCTGCTGATCGTCGAGCGGGCCGTCGGCATCGGCATCTTCACGCCGGCGCTGGGCGGCGACCCCGTGCTGATGCAGCACTTCTTCTGGTTCTACTCGCATCCGGCTGTCTACATCATGATCCTGCCGGCGATGGGCGTGATGAGCGAACTGCTGACCACCTTCAGCCGCAAGCACATCTTCGGCTACAAGTTCATTGCCTACAGCAGCGTCGCGATTGCGATCTTCGGCTTTCTGGTCTGGGGACACCACATGTTCACCAGCGGGCAGTCGAACCTGGTCAGCGCGATCTTCAGCGCGATCACCTTCAGCGTCGCGATCCCCTCGGCCATCAAGGTCTTCAGTTGGCTGGCGACCATCTACAAAGGCTCGATCAGCTTCAAGACTCCGATGATCTACGCCCTGTCGTTCATCTGGATCTTCGGCATCGGCGGCCTGACGGGCCTGTTCCTCGGCACGATGGGCGTCAATGTGCACCTGCACGACACCTACTTCGTCGTGGCACACTTCCACTTCGTCATGGCCGGCACGATCTTCGTGATCTTCGGCGGACTGCACTACTGGTGGCCCAAGATCACCGGCCGCATGTACGCCGAGCCGGTCGCCCAGATCGCGGCGCTGACCGCGATCATCGGCTTCAACATCACCTTCCTGCCGCAGTTCGTGATGGGTTCGCACGGCGCGACGCGGCGCTCGTACAACTATGATCCGCAGTTCTACGGGCTGCACCTGACCTCGACGATCGGCGCGTACATCGCGGGTGTGGGCTTCCTGGTCGCGGTGCTGGTGCTGGCGTATTCGCTGCTGCGCGGCCGCAAGGCGAGCAGCAACCCCTGGGGTGCCGCCACCGCCGAGTGGCGGACACCCTCGCCGCCGCCGGCGCACAACTTCGATTCTCCCCCGCCGGTGACCGACCCGTACGACTACCGGCAGGTTCGCTATATCTCGCAAGAGGCGGGTTTCGAGTTCGTTTCGCCGGCGGCCGTTCCGCCCCGGTCGGGACATCACTAGATCGCCGTTGCCGAAAGGGCTGAATCGCCATGGCGGACGCCGTTGGAGCACTGGGGCCGAGCGACGCACACGCTTACGAGCACGGTTCGGCGCATGCGCCGAATCTCCAGCACCATTTCGAGACGCCGGCGCAGCAGTTCGACGCCAGCAAACTCGGCATGTGGCTGTTTCTCGTGACGGAGGTTCTGTTCTTTTCGGGACTGTTCTGCGCGTACGCGGTCTATCGCCGCACGCACCCGGACATTTTCCTGGTTGGCCAGCACTTCCTCGACGTGAAGTGGGGCGCGGTGAACACGGTGGTGCTGATTCTCAGCAGCTTCACCATGGCGCTGGGCGTCTGGGCCGCCCAGACCTCGCGCAAGGGCCTGCTGGTCGCGTGCCTGGTGCTTACGCTGGCCGGGGCCGCGGGCTTCATGGTCGTCAAGGCGATCGAATACTCCCACAAGATCGAGCACGGCATTGTCTGGGGCAAAAGCTTCGACCCGCAGCATGGCGACTCGCACGCGGAATCCGCCGCCGGCCATGCCGAGCCTGCCGCCGCCGCGGGCAGCAGCCCGCACAACCCCACGCCCCCCGCTGACGCCTCTCACGGTACTCCGGCCGCCGCTGCCGCTCCGGCTGCCGCCGCCGCACAGCCCGCGTCGGCGCCTACCACCCCCAGCGGTCTGACCATCGAAACCTCGCAGATCGCGCCGGCGAAAGTCGGCCCGGCGGGCCTGAAGAGCGACGCACTCCCCGCTTCTGAGGGACACAACGGCCACGCCGAGATCGATCCGTACGAACAATCCAAGCGCATGCGCGACCTCCAGATATTCCTGGGGATTTACTTCTGCATGACCGGCCTGCACGGCTTCCACGTGCTGGGCGGCATGGTGGTGATCGGCTGGTTGCTGAAGAACGCGATCCAGGGCAAGTACAGCAGCGCTTACTACACTCCCGTCGACCTGGTCGGCCTCTACTGGCACCTGGTCGACCTGGTCTGGATCTACCTGTTCCCGCTCCTGTACCTGATCCATTGATCGCTCCGACGAAACGCGGCCGGCCGACGACGCCGGTGAGAGGAATGCAGAACATGGCCAATCACGGCGCAACCGAAACGACCAGCTCGCGTCAGCCGGCGGTGGGACACCTCGTCGGCGTGCCGATCCTCGCGGCCACGGCCGTCGCGCTGCTGGTCCTGACCGCCATCACCGTGGCCGCAATCTATGTCGACCTCGGTGCGGTCAACCTGTGGATTGCGATGACCATCGCGACGATCAAGGCCGCGCTGGTCTGCATGTATTTCATGCATCTGCGCTGGGATCGCCCGTTCAATGTCCTGGCCATCTGCGGGACGCTGCTGTTTGTCCTGCTGTTCATCGGGCTGGCCATGACCGACAGCGTCGCCTATCGCGACGAGATCATTCCGCCGGATTCCAAGGAGTACGCACCGGCCATCTCTCCCGATCGCGGCTGAACGCACACTCGCCGGTGGAGCCGCGGATGTTCGTCGCACTCATCTCCGGCGGACGCTATTGGCGCGGCTGGTTTGACCCGACCGGCCGGCGCAGCTTTCCACCCGGTTCCGATGCCGGCCGCTTCGGATTCTGGCTGCTGCTGGCTTCACTCGCCGGCCTGTTCGCCCCGCTCTTGATCGTGTTCCTCGTGCTGCGGCTGCGGGGGACGGTATGGCCGCCGGCGGAAATGCCGGTCTTCCCACCGCTGCTGTGGCTCAGCACGGCCCTGCTGCTGGCCAACAGCGCCGTGCTTCAGCTCTCGTTGTCCGCGGCTCGGCATGAGCGCTCCTTCGGCCAACTGGGAAAGGCCCTGCTGCTGGCGGATGGTCTGGCCGTGGGTTTTCTGGTCAGCCAGGCTTTCAGTTGGCTGCACTACTTCTCCGCGCCGATCCCGAAGACTGCCTGGACCGCCGCCACGTCCTTCGTCTTTTTCCTCGCGGTCCACGCCTTGCACGTGGTCGGCGGAATGGTCCCGCTGGCCTTTGCGACGATTCGCACGATCAGCGGCGGCTACAGCCCGCACTTCCATCCGGGCCTGCGCTACTGCGCCGCCTACTGGCATTTCCTGGATGTCGTCTGGTTGGTGATGCTCGCCGCGATGTTCGTGCCGTCCTGAATAGATGTTATTCGGCCGCCGGCAGCGCCGAGGTGTGGTCGTGCACGATGCGCCATTGCCCATCCACCCGCCGGAAGATGAGCGTGAAATTCCCGGACAGCACCTCGGCCGCGCGCGGCGCGCCTTGGGCCGGTGAAGACGCCGGCCCCGAACCGTCCCGGGCCGCCCGCGTCAGGTGATACCGCCCGAGCAGCAGGGCCGCCGCCGGCCCGAGCGCGCGTACCTCGTCAACGTCAAACGTCAGCACTCCCATTGCCGCCGGGTCCGGGTAGCGGGATTGATACCGCTCCAGCGTCGTATTCCAACCCCGCGTCGTTTTCCCGCCGGCACTGAAGCTCAACTCCTCGGAGCGCCAATACGTCTGCATGAATGCGTGAAGATCGGCGCGGTTCCACGCGTCAGCCTGCGCGTCGAGCACGCGGGTGAGCTCGCCGCGCAGCGCCTCGTGCGGCAACGGCGCACAGCACCCGGCCGTGAGCCATACCGCGATCAGGATGGGCGCCCGCAGCGCGGCCGGTGCAATGTGCCTCACAGTCGCGCGGCCTCTCATGGGCGCTCGGCCCTGATGCGCCGAGCGTTCTCGTTCAGCAGCGCTTCGAGCTTCTTGAGCCCGGCCGCGTCGAGTTTCTTCGCGTGCTTCCTGACAATGCCGAGGAAGTGCTCGATCTCATGCGGTTCCATCGGGTAGCCGACGTTGCCCCGCGGCCCTTCCGACGTGTCAAGCTTCGTGCCGCGCCCGTCCAGAATCGCGAACCACGGCACCCCGCCGCGGGCCGCTCCGTGATAGCGCGCATAGAGCTCGTTGCCGCCGGTCATTCGATCCACGTCGATCTTCACCGGCAGAAAATCCGGGCCGAGCAGCTCACCCACTTCCGGGCGGTCGAGAAAACGATCCAGCTCGTGGCACCAGCCGCACCACGGTGCCACAAACCGCACCATCAGAAGACGCCCGTCCTGATCGGCCTGCCGTCTGGCGGCATCCAGAATCAAAGTGGCCTCCTGCGGCGTCGCCTTGTACTGCTCCAGGAAGCTCCGCACCTTCTCCGGCGAATGCGCCTCTCCCTGCTCCAGTACACCCGTCTCCTGCCGAACCAGCACGTTCCCGTCCGCATCGAGCACGACCAGAAACGGCACGCCGGCGGACCTCGCCGCGCCGTACTGCTGGGCCACATCCTGCTGCTTGTCCCAGCGGCCGATGTCAACCATCACGCGCTCGTATTCGTAAAGCAGCACGCGGCTGACGGCGGGGTCGGTCTCGAACAGCCCGTGCAGCTTGTGGCACCATCCGCACCAGTTGCCGCCGAACATCAGCAGCACGCGCTTGTTGTCCTTCTTGGCGCGCGCCAGAGCAGCGGCGATGTCTGCCTTGGCGTCGGCGCGTTCGTCGTAGATCGCCTTGCGCGCCGCCTGGCTCGCGGGCGCCGCGCCGCCGACGGCAGGTCTGGAATCCTGCGCCGCGCCCGTCGCCGCGGCGCTCAGCAGCAACCCCGCCAGCATACACCTCATCGCCTGACTCGCTGCTTGGCACACGAACCGCGTCGCATGAAGTCTCATCTTGTGCCTCCTCTCCGTGAACCCGGTCACCGCCCGGCTCACTCACCCGCGGCGGGCAGCACCTGCCCGCGACACTCGCCGAACCCGACGCGATACCCTTCGCCCTGGCACCAGCCGCGCAGGATCACGGTATCGCCGTCCTCGACGAACGTGCGCTGCTCGCCGCTGGGAAGCCGCAGCGGACGGGTGCCGCGCCAGGCGAGTTCGAGCATCGAGCCGAACGAGTCGGGCGTCGGACCGCTGATGGTCCCGCTGGCCATGAGGTCGCCGGCGCGCACATTGCAGCCGTTGACCGTGTGATGCGCGAGCTGCTGCGGCATCGTCCAGTACAGGTGCCTGAAGTTGCTCGAACAGATCACCTGCGGCGAGTTCATCCGCGCGGTCTGAATCAGGACCTGGAGCTGAATGTCGAAGGTGCTGCGCGGCGAAAGCCCCGAGGGCGCTGGCAATGCGCGCAGGTAGTCCAACGGCGGCGGGTCTTGCGGGCCGGCGTCGACCGCAAAGGGCCGCAGCGCGTCGATCGGCACGACGTAGGGCGAAATCGTGGTCGCAAAGTTCTTCGCCAGAAACGGCCCGAGCGGCTGATACTCCCAGCGCTGGATATCGCGGGCCGACCAGTCGTTCACCAGCACCAGCCCGAAGATGTGATCCCAGGCGCGCTCGATCGGAATCGACCGCCCCAGAGTGGTTTGCGGGCCGACGAAGAACCCCACCTCAAGCTCGAAATCCAGCAGCCGCGTCGGCCCGAATCCGGGCGGCGCGGCTTCGTCCGCGCAGGTCTGCCCGCGCGGCCGGCGCACCGGGGTTCCGCTCGGCACGATGCTGCCCGCGCGGCCGTGATAGCCGACCGGCAGCCACAGCCAGTTCGGCATCAGCGCGTTGTCGGGCCCGCGAAACATCGTGCCGACGTTGAACGCGTGCTGGCGCGACGAATAGAAGTCGGTGTAGTCGCCGATCTCGACCGGCAACTGCAACTCGGCCTGCTCGACCGGCAGCAGCGCCTGCCGGCGAAGCTCCGCGTCGTCGCGCAGCCGCCCGC
>CAYOHG010000121.1:0-8211 GCA_964403685.1 uncultured Planctomycetales bacterium | reverse complement strand
CACCAGCGTCATGCCCAGCGCGACGATCGCGACCCGCGAACCGTGATTGAGGATGTCGACGACGACGCCATAGAGCCGTCCGTCGCGCAGCTCGACGTGAAAGAACATGGGCGTGAACAGCGCGTTGAAGATCAGTAGCGCCGCCAGCGCCAGCAGCGTCCAGCGCACCGCCGTCAACGTCAACCACACGCTAAGCAGAGCGCTACGCATGCTCACCCGCAATCGCGGCGAGCACCGCCGACTCGCGGCACTCCGCGCGGCCGAGCTCCGCGACCTTGCGGCGGTCGCGCAGCACAATCAGCCGCCGGCAGACGCGCAAGACCTCCTCCAACTCGGAGCTGATGAAGACGATCGCCAGCCCGCCGGCGCCCAGCTCGCGGACCAGCCGCAGTATTTCCGCCTTGGCCGCCACGTCGATGCCGCGAGTCGGCTCGTCCAGGATCAGCACGCGCGGCGACATGGCCAGCCAGCGCGCCAGCAGCACTTTCTGCTGATTGCCGCCGGAAAGCTGCGACACGGGCGCCTCCGGACCGGGCGTCTTGATCGCCAGTGCCTGAATGAAACGCTCGGCAATCGCCCGGCGCTCGGTCGCGGGGATCGCCGCGGCCACGCCGCGGCGTGCCTGGAGCGCCAGCACCATGTTGTCACGGACGGGGAGATTGGGAATCAGCCCGGCGCGTTTGCGATCCTCGGGCGTCAGCGCGATTCCCAGGCGAATCGCGTCGCGCGGTGAGCGCAGGCGGACCGCCCTTCCGTCGACCCACAGCCCGCCGCGGTCGATTCTCTCCGCTCCAAACAGCAACTGGGCGGTTTCACTGCGGCCCGACCCCAGTAAGCCCGCCAGCCCGAGGGCGTCGCCCGGCCAGACCGCTAAGTCCACCTGCTCGACCGCGCCGCGCCGACCGATGCCGCGCGCCTCCAGCAAAGCGGCCCCGCAGCGCGCCGCCTCCGCGGTGGCTTCACCCCGATCCGCAGCGCTGGCCGCGCCCGCCTCCAGCTCGCGTCCGACCATCAGCGAGACCAGCCGCGCGCGCGGCAGCTCCGTGGCCGGGTGCACACCCACCAGCCGGCCGTCGCGCAGCACGGTGATGCGATCAGCGACGGCATAAACCTGGTCGAGATAGTGCGTGATGAAAACGATGCCCATGTGCTGCGAGCGCAGCCGCCGCAGGATCTCGAACAGCTCGCCCGCCTCGTCGCGATCCAGGCTCGAGGTCGGTTCATCGAGGATCAGCACGCGCGCGTCGATATCCAGCGCCCGGGCGATCGCGACGAGCTGCTGCACGGCGATGGAGCAAGTGCCCAGCTCGCGCCGCACATCCAGCGCCAGCCCCAGCCGTCGCAGCGCCACCCGGGCTCGCGCCCGCACCTGTCCCCAGCGGATCTTGCCCAGTAGCGGAAGCGTCGGTTCGCGGCCGAGACACACGTTCTCCGCAACCGACAGGTGCGGGATCAGGTTGATTTCCTGATAGACCGTGCTGATCCCGAGCGACTCGGCTTGCCGCGGCGAGGTCGGCTGCACCGCCCGACCCGCGAGGCGCATCTCACCGGCGTCGGGCCGGTGTACGCCGGTCAGGCACTTGATCAGTGTGCTCTTGCCGGCGCCGTTCTCGCCCATCAGCGCATGAATCTCGCCGGCCGCCAGTGAGAAATCCACGCAATCAAGAGCCCGCACGGGTCCAAACCGCTTGCACAGGCCGCGGACGTTGAGCAACTCCGCCGGCGGCGCGGACCGAATGTCACTGGAGGCTTTCGGTTCGTTCACCATGCCGCCCGCATCCCGATGCCCGATGCCCAGTGCCGACGGTCAGTACTTTCGCGTCTTGATATCCTCGGCCGCGGTGGCCTGCTCAAATACACTCTCGGGCGTCACGATGCGCCGCTCGACCGGCCGGCCGGCCACGATCGCCTCGACCGTGTCGAACAACTGGGGCCCCAGCAGCGGGTTGCACTCGACCGTGCAGTTGAGCTTGCCGGCGATCATCGCCTCGAACGCGGCCCGCACGCCGTCGATCGACACAATCAGAATGTCCACGCCGGGTTTCCGGCCGGCTTCCTCAATAGCCTGGATCGCGCCCAGGGCCATGTCGTCGTTGTGAGCGAACAGCGCGGTGATCTGCGGCCCGGCCGGGCTCTTGAGGAACGACTCCATCACCTCGCGGCCTTTGGCGCGGGTGAATTCGGCCGACTGCGACTTGATGATGCGCATCTCGGGATACTTCGCCAGCGCCTCTTCAAAGCCCTTCTTGCGGTCGATCGCCGGGGCCGCGCCGGGGGTGCCCTGAAGCTCCGCGATCAGGGCCTTGCCGTGGGTCGCCTTGGCCAGCCAGTTCGCCGCCCGCCGGCCCTCCTCGACGAAATCCGCCCCGATAAACGTCACGTAAAGGTCCGGCGAGCTGACCTGCACCACGCGGTCGGTCAGGACCACCGGGATGCCGGCCTGCTTGATCTCCTTGAGCACCGGCTCCCAGCCGGTCTCGACCACCGGTGAAAGCGCGATCACATCCACGCCTTGCGCCACGAAGCTGCGCAATGCCTTGATCTGGTTCTCCTGCTTCTGCTGCGCATCCGCGAAGACCAGCTCGATGCCGCGCGCCGCGGCCTCGGATTTGATCGACTCGGTATTCGCCTTGCGCCAATCGCTCTCCGCGCCGATCTGGGAGAACCCGACGCGGATCTTGCGGGCCTGCGCCGGGTCGGCGCCACCCGCAGCGCGGCCCGGCAGCACCGCCGCCGCCAGCGCCATGCCGCCCAGGGCCAGCAGCAGTTTCATTGTGACCATCTTGGCGACTCGTCGCACGACGGCATCCTCCTTTCGCACGGACGCGGCGTCCTCATTTCACATCGAGAGAGAACAGCGTCACACTGCACGCCTCGACGGGCAGCATATCGCCAAGCGTCTCGATGCGGGTTTCCCGGATCTCGATCGGCCGGGCCCCGTCCGGGTCGTTGTACGCCAGCGGGTCGGGGTGCGCGATCGCGCGTCTGGTCCCGGTGCCCGCCAGCGCCACGCCACGCAGCTCCAGCGGAACCCGTGCCGCGCTGTTGGCGGCGTTCACGACCGCGATCGTCAATTGCCGGCGGTCCGCGCTCCAGGCCGCCAGGGCGTCGATCGTCGCGCCCGCGACCCCGGTTCGGCACGGGATCGTCCCGAAGTGACGCCGGTAGAGCTTGAGCACCAGGCCGGTGGTTTCCAGCGCCGCCGCAGTCCTGCTGGCCTTGATCGCGCCAATGACGTTCACGGTCTGGGCGTAGTTGGCCATGAAGAACAAGTCGCTGTTGCGGCCGAATTCGTGCAGGGCTGCCGCGCAGCCCAGCGCGTCTTTCATGAAATAGCGCGTGCCCAGCTCGCCGAATACGTGCGGGCCGTACCAGTAGTTCCACTCATCCTGGCACAGGCGGATGTCGCGGCCGCGCAGGCTCTCCAGCTCGCGGCGGTACGCGCGGTGCGCCTCCGCAATCGCGCGCAGCGAATCCGGCGCCTGCCGCACGTGGGCGAGCAGGCCCGGGCGCTCCTGCCAATAGACGTGCTCGGATAGGTAGTCGAGGCGATCCGCGCAGTCGGCCAGCATGGTCCGACTCCAATCGCCAACCGCGCCGACGCCGATGATGCGGATGGCCGGATCCGTCTTCCGCAGCGCATCAACGAAGGCGTTGTGCCGGCGGGTGTATTCCGCCAGCGGCACGTTTCCGAGCTGCCACGAGCCGTACATCTCGTTCCCGACGCCCCAGTATTTCACATTCCACGGCGCCGCCCGCCCGTTGGCCGCGCGCCGCTTGCCCATGCCGGAGTTCGCCGGCCCGTTGACGTACTCCAGCTCGGCAACCGCATTCTCCAGGCTGCCCAGTCCGGCATTGATTGCGATGTACGGCTCGGTCTTGAGCAGTTCGCACAAATCGAGAAACTCGTGGATGCCCACGTCGTTGTGCTCGATGCCCTGCCAGGCGGGGTTCTTCCGCGGTGGACGCCGGTCGCGCTCGCCGACGCCGTCGCGCCAGTCGTAGCCGCTGACGAAGTTGCCACCCGGCCAGCGGTATACGGGTGCGTCCAGCTCGCGCAGCAGCGCCAGCGTGTCGTTGCGGAAGCCCTTCACGTTGTCCGCCGGCATCAGGCTGACGGCGCCGATCCGGAATGCTCCGCCGCCCGTGGCAGTGATTTCAATCGCCGCCGCGTCGCTGTCGCGCGGCGCGGTGAACCACCACTCGTGCCGCGCGAACTCCGCCCAGGTAACGCGCGCAGCGTGAACGGGCTCGCCGCCTTCGGATTCGCTTTCCGGCCACACCACGCGGATGGATACCTGTGCAGCGCTGCCCGACAGCCAGATCCGTCCCATGTACGCCCGGTTCGCGCGCAGCGCCAGCCCGCCCTGCTGAAGTCCCACGCGCGTACCGTCGTTGGAGGGAGAAACGCGCGGCGAGTGCTCACCCGTGAACGGGTCCGCGCGCGACATGGAGACGTTTTCCGCTGGTCCGATCACCTTCCACGGTGAATCCCCCTGCCCGACCGCGTAGTAGAACTTCCGATCCTCGAGCATCTCGGCCCAGATGCCGCCGTAGATGCACCGCCCGAGATGCTCGATGAACTGCCCGTAGATAAAGGGGCTGATGGGCGCGCCGATCTCCCCCGCATCGATCGTGATGCTGGGCGCAGGCAGCTCACCCTTGCGAAGCAGGGTCAACGAAAGGTCGTCGTACCAGGCCGAGCCGGTCGCCAGGCCCCAGCCGCCGAACAGGCAATTGACCTGAATCGAATCCTCAAACCCTGTATCAAACTCGACCGCCACAGGCGTCCAGTCCTGTGTGCCGACGACCGCAGGCGTTCGCGCCGCCGGCAGGTTGTGCACATTCAGCAGTGCCCCGGCGGCATCGCCGCGCGGCGTCACGCGCTCGGTTCGAATCCAGCCCTCAAGCCGGTAGTGCGAGGCCAGCTCGACGGGTACCTGGCAGGACCAGCTCAGGTCGCCGCCGGCTTGCGACGAAATCTGCACGCAAGCGGAGCCAGCGCGACCGGCGTCCGCGATGCGCAGCTCGCCGTCCCCCGCCCAGGGGACGCGCGCCCAGCCGCGCGGCGCATCGCCGACGCGCTCCTCGAAGGAGGGATTGGGCAACCCGTCAGGTGGCAATGCCTGTGCCCCAATCACCTCGGCGAAAACAAGACCACCCAAAGCGCCGCCCAACCAAGCCAGTCGACGATGCATGGCCGTCACCCTCTGTCGCGAGGCCGGCGTTGCGGTTTCGAGACGAATTGCACTCGCTTCCGACCGTTGCTGCTGGCGGCCGGACCGCAAAGGCAATATAAGCGAGGTTCGAACACTCGCAGTATCCCATCCGAAGGACGGTGTGACATGAGCACCGCTTCTCCGTGCTACGCGCTCGGCATCGACTTTGGCACGAACAGCGTCCGGGCGCTGCTGGTCGACGTGTCCGATGGCCGCGAGCTGGCCGTCGCTGTCTGCGACTATTACAGCGGTGTGCAGGGCGTCGTTCTCGATGAGCGCGAACCGCACCTGGCCCGTCAGGTTCCCGCCGATTACACGCTCGGTTTCGTCGAGTGCGTCCGCGCCGTCGTCCAACTCGCCCGGCAGCAGGCTAGCTTCTCACCCGATCGCATCGTCGGCATCGGCGTCGACACAACCGGCTCGACGCCGCTGCCGGTCGACGACGCCGGCGTGCCGCTGGCTGCCCGCAGCGAATTCGCCAACGAGCCCGCCGCCCTAGCCTGGCTCTGGAAGGATCATACCTCGCACGCCGAGGCCGCTGAAATCAGCGAACGCGCCCGCACCGGCGGCTGGCCGTATCTTTCAAAGTGCGGCGGGGAGTATTCCTCCGAGTGGTATTGGTCCAAGGCGCTGCACTGCGAGCGACACCATCCGCGCGTCGCGCAGGCGGCCTACTCCTGGGTCGAGCTCTGCGACTGGCTGCCCGCCTGGCTGACCGGCAACCTCGACCCGCGCCGTATGGCGCGCGGCATATGCGCCGCCGGGCACAAGGCCATGTATCACCCCGCGTGGAATGGGTTGCCGGCGGCCGAGTTTCTGAATGCGCTCGCGCCGGGGTTCGCGCGCTTCCGCGAGCGCTATGCGCCCCGGGCGCAGCCGGCCAGCGTCCCCGCCGGACGTCTCCGCGAAGACCTGGCGGCGCAAGTCGGGCTGCCGGCCGGTATCCCGGTGGCGACGGGCGCACTGGACGCCCATCTCGGCGCCGTCGGCGCCGGCGTTGCACCCGGAACACTGGTCAAGATCATCGGCACCTCAACCTGCGATTGCCTGGTCGCCCCGCTGGACGAGGAATTGCCTGACATACCCGGCGTCTGCGGGATCGTTCCCGAGAGCATCCTG
The DNA here is from genome assembly GCA_964403685.1 of uncultured Planctomycetales bacterium. GTDB lineage: Bacteria > Planctomycetota > Phycisphaerae > UBA1845 > Fen-1342 > CAYOHG01. The sequence continues at coordinate 1,873 of CAYOHG010000121.1, read as the reverse complement.
CCCGGCGCCTATGGCATCGAGGCGGGCCAGTCCGCCGTCGGAGACATCTTCAATTGGTTCGTCGAGCGAATCGCACCGGGCGGCGGGGATCCGACCGACCTGCACGCCCGCCTGAACGCCGCGGCCGCCGAGCTGCGCCCCGGCGCCAGCGGACTGCTGGCGCTCGACTGGCACAACGGTAATCGCACGGTGCTGGTCGATCCGCGCCTGACCGGCCTGATCGTCGGCGAGACGTTGGCGACCACGCCCGCCGAGATCTACCGCGCCCTGATCGAAGCCACCGCCTTCGGCGCGCTGCGCATCATGGAGCGGCTGGAGGAGTACGGCGTACCGATTGAGCGGGTCGTGAACTGTGGCGGCATCGCGGAGAAAAGCCCGCTGGTTATGCAAATCTATGCCGACGTATGCAGCCGGCCGATGCTGGTCAGCCGCTCGGTGCAGTCCTGCGCGCTGGGAGCGGCGATCTACGGGGCCGTCGTCGGCGGAGCCCACGCCGATGTACCAGCGGCCCAGCGGGCGATGACCGGCGTTCGCTCCGAGTCTTATGAACCGGACCCCGATCGCGTCGCCGTCTATCGACGGCTCAACAAGCTGTACCGCACGCTGCACGACGCCTTCGGCACGTCGGCATCCGCCGGCAGCCTGTATGAAGTGATGAAAGAGCTGCTGCGCATCCGCGAGCAGGCGCGATCACCCGCGTAAGCCCAGTTGCACCCGTGCGGGCGGGCGGGGGCCTGCGCTCAACGGCTGTAACGATGGACCTTCGACCCCGCGCTCCCCCGGCCGTCCGATTCTCGGCCTGCCGCAACAGCCGCGCCGCTGCCTCGTGCGTCGTCTTCGGCGAGGAGAGCGGCAAAGGAGTTGCGGTCCGTAGGCGGAGCCGGCGCGTGCCGGTTGCCCGGAGCCGACAACTTCAGCCGGCCGCCCCGAGGAGCGATAAACATGTTCACTTCCCGAGTGCGACGTATGGGAACGGGTCTGGCGCTGGCAGCCCTCTTGAGCGTGCCGGCAGCTCTGGCTGACAACTGGTCGATCAACATCACCGTCGACAACCAGTACGACATCTACTTCGGCCACAGCATGGCCACCACCTTCGCGGCGGGAGGTGACACGAACTGGTTCACAACCGAGAACTGGACGGCGACCGGTCAGCCGGCGAACGCCTTCCTGTACGTCTCGACGGCCTCCGATCACAGCATCGCGCAAGGCTTCCTGGCGGAATTCCAGAACACCACTCAGAACATCACCATTCTGACGGGTTCGCCGGTCTGGGAAGTTTTCCCGGCCGGTAAATATCTGCAACTGATCGATTCAACCTGGCCGGCGACCTGGCCGCCCATGGTGATGCCGACCCAGGCGCAAGTCGATGCGGCGATCGCGTTCGCGACAACCAACAACCTGTGGGTGACCCCGACGACGGTTCCGGGCTACGACAACGCCAGCGGCCCGGCCCCCTGGGGCACGCGCCCCGGCATTGCCGGCACCGCCCAGTGGATCTGGTACGACAGCGGCAACGCACCCGGCTCGACCTGGGGCTACCCGGTGCCATTCGATGGCTTCAATCACGACGAGTTCCTGATCTTCCGCGTGCCCAACGTGCCCGAACCCACCTCCCTCGGGCTGCTCGGCATCGGCGGAGTGGCCGCGCTGCTGCACCGCCGGTCGCGGCACGCCTGACACGAGACCGCCCCGGAACACGACCGTCTTGCCGTGCGGTCGAGGTAGCGCGACCTCCGCCGAGAGCCCGGCGGGGGTCGCGTGCGTTGCAGCGAGCCGGAGCGGAACGGTGGTGCGCGGGCGAAGCGCGGCGGGAGCTCACTCGGGCGACTCGCCGCCGCCGGCCTTCGGCTTGTCCTCCTCGATGCACTTCTTG
>CAYOHG010000120.1:0-8326 GCA_964403685.1 uncultured Planctomycetales bacterium | reverse complement strand
TTGAGAAGAAGCGGTGTCCGCCGATGTCGAAACGAAACCCGCGGTAGCTGACCGTGCGCGAGATCCCGCCGACGACCCGGTCGGCCTCGAGTAGCGTCGATCGCTGCCCGTGCTTGTGAAGTTCGTAAGCGGCGGTCAGCCCGGCCGGCCCCGCCCCGACGACGATGGTTGACTTCATCCGCCTCGCCTGTTGAGACTGCGCTGGCCTGCTGAACCCGCGCTGGCCTGCTGAACCCGCGCTGGCCTGCTGAACCCGCACTTGCCTGCTGAGACCGCGCTTGCCTGCTGAGACCGCGCTTGCTCGCGCATTCCTGCGCTTCCCAGGTGCATTCTGATACGGCAGACGAGCCGCCCCGTCAAAGGCGCTGGTGGTCACCGTAGCAGCGTAAGAAGTGCTTGCGTTGATGGAGGTCTCGCTTTGGGCGCTTGCGTTCAGGGTGCCTGCCGTCCCCCCGCGCAGGGGGGACTACATGGGGGGATCCGAGCGTTCATACTCTGTGCACGCCGCGCGCTCCGCCATTGTCTTGTCGCCCCTCGCCATTCGCTGTTCGTCCTGCCTCGCGCACCCTGTCCGGGGCCTCCCGCGCTCGGCTATCCTCCCCGCATGACGCGCGACGATATCTGCGCCAGGTTCATCGAGTCCGTCCCGTTCGATCTCTACCCCGTCCAGGAAGAAGCCCTGCTCGCCTGGTTCGACTGCGACGGCGGCGTGCTGGTCTGCGCTCCCACCGGCATGGGTAAGACGCTCATCGCCGAGGCCGCCGTCTTCGAGGCCCTGCACACCCGCAAGCGGCTCTACTACACCACGCCGCTGATTGCTTTGACCGAGCAGAAATACCGCGAGCTTCAGGAAAAGGCCGAAGCCTGGGGCTTTTCGCGCGACGACGTCGGCTTCATCACGGGCAATCGCCGCGAGAACCCCGAGGCGCTCATCCGCGTCGTCGTCGCCGAGATCCTCCTGAACCACCTGCTGGCGACCGACGACGCCCTGGCCGACCTTGGACACGTTGGAGCGGTCGTCATGGACGAGTTTCACAGCTTCAACGACCTGGAGCGCGGCGTGGTCTGGGAGCTGGCGCTTGTGCTGCTGCCGGCGCATGTGCGCGTCATGCTGCTCTCGGCGACCGTGGGCAATCCGTACGAATTCGCCGACTGGCTGAAGGACAGGCACGGCCGCAAGGTCGCGGTGGTGCTGTCCAACGAGCGCCGCGTACCGCTCGAATACGTCTGGGTCGGCGACCAATTGCTGACCGAGCGGCTGCCCGACATGGTCTCGCGCGACGATGCCGAGAACCGCACCCCCGCGCTGGTGTTCTGCTTCAACCGCGATGAATGCTGGGAGGTCGCCGAGCGGCTGAAGGGCCTGCCGCTCATCACCACCGACGCGAAGAAACGCATTGAGGAATATCTGGCGGGCCGCAAGCACGACCTGGCCGACGGCGCGGGGCCGAAGCTGCGCGAAATGCTGCTGCGCGGCGTCGGCGTGCATCATGCCGGCGTGCTGCCCAAGCACAAGGCGGTCGTCGAGGCGCTCTTCAACCTGAAGCTCGTGCCGTTCGTGGCCTGCACCGAGACGCTCGCCGCCGGCGTGAACCTGCCGGCCCGCGCGGTGGTCATCAGCACACTGCTGAAGGGCAAGCCAGGCGAGCGCAAGCTGATTCCCGCGGCGACCGCCCATCAGATTTTCGGCCGGGCCGGCCGACCTCAGTTCGACACGCGCGGCTTCGTCTTCGCATTCGCCCACGAAGACGACGTGCGCATCGCCAAGTGGAAGAAGAAATACGAGCAGATTGACCCGCACTCGAAGGACCCGGGCATCCTGCGGGCCCGCAAGGAGCTGGAGCGCAAGCGGCCCACCCGCCGCAGCACCGAGCAATACTGGGTCGAGGGGCATTTCAAGCAACTCATCGACGCCGGCCCGGCCAAGCTCTACAGCCGCTCAATGATCCCCTACTCAGTGCTGATCTTCCTGCTGACCAAGCTGGGCGCGCTGCACGATGTGAAGCGGTTTCTGGAGAAGCGCTTCTGCCCGCCGGCTCAGATCGAGAAATTCACCCAGCAGCTTGAGTACATGCTCAATAATCTCGCCGGCCTGGGATATCTGACGCGCAGCGAAGACGGCGATCATGTAACCCTCAGCGAAACCATTTTCCGGCTTCTGACCTATCGCAGCGTCGATCCCCTGTTTGCCGAATACATGGCGCAGAAGCTCAATTTCGCGAATTCCGATGAAAAACTCCTCGCGCTGGAGGCCGCTCTGGAGCTGCCGCCCCCGCTGCTGCGCGCCGTGCGCATTCCCGACCTCCCGCCCGGCCCGCTTCAGACCCAGGTGCTTGAGCCCGAGCTGATCGCCGCCGGTCTGGTCGCGGCCAACGCTTTCGGCGGCGGTCCGCAGGAGGCGGAAGAAGAGGAAGACTGGACCGGAGAAGAGGAGGAGGAGCAGCGCCCGCCGACATTCCCCGAGATGCTGGCGATGCTGTTCGCCGCCTCGCTGCCCTCGCCCGAGCCGATCCGGGTTCAGCCCAAGTGGGTCGCGGGTGGCGCTTTCGAGCTGAATTGCGAGTTCTTTAAATTCGTCCGCGCCCGCAGCCTCACCAAGCAGGAGGGGCTGATCCTGCGGCACCTGCTGCGGTTGGTAATTCTGGCCGGCGAGTTCTTCACCCGCACCGAAGACCCCGACTACCAGCAGATCGCGGAAAAGGCGACCGCCACGTGCCAGCGCGTCGACGCGAACTACACCGCGCGTTTCCTCGCCGACGCGAGCGAAGTCCAGAGACTGCTCGTGAAACCCTGAGAGGTGCAACCATGCCGACGCCGGTTCGATCTGTCGCGCCGGAGGAGGCCCGGCTTGAGCCCCTGCTCGAACGCACCGTCGCCGTGCTTGGCTTCGGTTCGCAGGGGCACGCGCATGCGCTGAACCTGCGCGATTCGGGCGTAAGCGTACTCGTTGCCCAGCGGCCGGGCTCAACCCGCTTCGAGCAGGCCCGCCAGGCGGGTTTTTTTCCGGTTTCCATTGATGATGCCGCCCGTCGCGCCGATCTGCTGATCTACGCGCTGCCCGATGACGCCGCTGCGGAGATTCACGCGCAGCAGATCGCTCCACACTTGCGCGCCGGCCAGACGCTGGGCTTCATCCACGGCTTCTGCATTCACTACGGCTTGATCACACCGCCCGGCGATGTCGATGTCGTGCTCGTTGCGCCCAAGGCGCAGGGCCGCGGCGTGCGAAGCGAATATGAGGCCGGCCGCGGCGTATTCTCCCTCATCGCAGTGCGGCAGGACGCCACGGGCCGCGCCCGCCAGACGGCGCTCGGCTGGGCCGCCGGAATCGGCTCCGCGCGGGCCGGAATTCTCGAGACCACCTTCGCCGACGAGACCGAGACCGACCTTTTCGGCGAGCAGGCGGTGCTCTGCGGCGGCCTCACAGCACTGATTCACGCGGGCTTTGAGACGCTGGTCGAGGCGGGTTACCCGCCTGAGCTGGCCTATTTCGAATGCTGCCACGAAATCAAGCTGCTGGCCGACCTGATCCACGAGGGCGGGCCGACCTACATGCGCGAGCGGATCTCCAGCACCGCCCGCTTCGGCGATCTGACGCGCGGACCGCGGGTCGTTTCGGACGCGGTGCGTGCCGAACTCCGCCGAATGCTGGACGAGATTCGCAACGGCGCCTTTACGCGCGAGTTCCTCGCAGACCGCGATAGCGGCCGCACGCGCAGCGCGCAGCTCATGGACGCGGGCCGCAGACACCCGCTCGAGGAAGTGGGGGCGCGGCTGCGCCGCTCGCTTGGCACGCCGAAATCATGACATCCGCGGCCCGCGACCGGTTGCCAGACCGGGCGCGAGTGCTCAGCACAATGACGTCCTGCGCTCGACCCGGCTGATGTTGTTCACGAAGAAGGGCGCCGCGGGCGCGGATTCGGCCCCAGGCTCCAGCGCTGGATCAAGTCCCTACAACGCTCCCACCCGCGCGCGCTCGACGTGAATCCGCAGGCGCTGAATGCGGCGCGCATCGGCTTCCAGAACGCGAACGCGCACATTCTCGTGCCGCAGCTCCTCGTCGCGAATCGGAATCTTGCCCAGCGTCGCAAACACGAACCCTCCGATCGTGTCATAGGGCCCGTCCTCGGGCAGCGCGATCTCGAGCTCGACGTTGACTTCTCGGACCGGCACGCGCGCGTCGACTTCCAGCGTGTCGGCGTCCACTCGCTGAATCGACTCGCGACTGCCGGTATCGAATTCGTCCGCGATCTCGCCCACCAGCTCCTCGAGAATGTCCTCGATCGTCACCAGTCCGGCCGTGCCGCCATACTCGTCCAGCACGATCGCCATGTGCACGCGCCGCTGCCGCAGCTCGCGCAGCAGCGCGTCGATCGGCTTGGCCTCGGGCACGTAGGGCACGGTGCGAATCGAACTCCGCAAGTCGAATTGAGCCTGTGACGCCACGCGGAACAGATCCTTGGCGTACAGCACGCCGATGATGTGATCCAGCGTCCCTTCGTACACCGGGATCCGCGAGTGCCCTGCCTGAATGATCGTCTGGCGAACCTGCTCAAAGTCGGATTTCACGTCCAGCGCCACAATCTCGGTCCGCGGCTTCATCACGGCGCTGACCGGCGTATCCGGCAGGGCGAAGACGGATTCGATGATCTCTTTCTGCTCCTCGTCCAACGCGCCGCTCAGCTCACCCGCCGACACGGCTTCGAGGATCTCCTGCTCATGGCGCTCGGCGGCCAGTTCCTCGGTCACCTCCGGCCGGCCGAGCAGCCGCCGGACCAGCGCGTCAAAACCCAGCGACATGTACACCAACGGAAAGAGGATCCAGCGCAGCGCCCAAAGCAGGCCCAGACTGCGAGCGACAATCGCCGAGCCGGTGTGCCGGGCCAGCGCGTGAGGCAGCGCAATGGCGAAGACCAGCAGTATCGCCGACGCCGCTGCCAGCGGCGCAAACCAGCGTTCGAGCCAGCCGCGCGGGTCCGATTCCGAACCGGGCACGGAATCGAATAACGTCGCCAGCAACAAAAGCAGCAGTCCGGCGCGAACGATGCCGGCCACAAGCTGAAGCTCATGCTCATGCAGCTCCAGCCGGGCGAACCACACCCGCCGCCGGGCTTCGCTCAAATAATCACCGATGCGAGTTCGCGACCGGTCTCGCAGCGCACAGACGAGTGTCGAAAAGTACGCGAGCGCGGCGATAAGTGCTATGTCCGCAAGTACTTCCAAGATTCCGCTCCCGACGCTACCGCTTTCCTGCACGGCGACTTGAGCGTAGTAATCCCCCTGGTTTTCCGGGCAGTGTATGACCGCCGGCCGACCCATCGCAAGCCGCGGGCAACTCACCACCCGGCGGGCCGCTCTAAATGGAGCACAGCCGCCCCGGCTGTGTCCGGTCTGAATGGAGCACAGCCGCCCCGCCTGTGTCCGGTCTGAATGGAGCACAGCCGCCCCGGCTGTGTCGTTCCTTGTGACTCAGCCGGCACCAAGCCGCGACTCTCGGCAAAACGCGATCGCCCGTCGCAATGCGCTGAGATCCGAGGCGTCCGCGGCCAGCCGCAAACCGGCTCGTTGCCGCTCACTTACCGCACAGCAGGATACGAGTGGCGATTCGCCCCGGCCGGCACCGGCGAGCAGCGCCGTGGTCAGCTCCGTCAGACCAATCCGCCGCTCCGCCGAAACGGCGATCGCCGCCTGCGACCAGGCCGACGGAAGGGTCTCCAGCCACGTCGGGCTTGCACCGGCGCTCCACAGGTCGCACTTATTCAGCGCGACGCACGCCGGCAACAGATCCTGGTATCGCTCGATGAAGGCGGCGGCGCTGACTGCGCCGTCCGAACTCGCATCCAGCACCACGATCAGCTCATCCGCCGAGCAACGCGCCCGTTCGCTCATTTCGATCCCGGCGGATTCCAGCGGATCGGCGCTCGCCCGAACGCCGGCCGTGTCCAGCCAGCAAACCGGGAACCCGGAGACCTCGCTGGGAGCCTCGACCCAGTCGCGGGTGGTTCCGGCGGCGGCCGCAACCACGCTGACCGGCTGCCCCGTCAACGCATTGATCAGCGAGCTCTTGCCGGCGTTTGGCGGGCCAAGCAGCGCGACTCGCAGCGGCCGCGCAAACCAGTCGGAAACATCCGGGCGCCGTAGCAACGCTTGGCATGCGCTTCGCGCTGCGCCCAAGTCGTTCATTTCGGCGATCCGCGCAAGTGACTGATCCAGCAGCGCCACCTGCGACAGCAACCAGCGCGCGCCGCGCTCGGTTCGCATGTCCGGCAGCCGCGCCCAGGCGTCAGCCTCCAGCGCCGAGCGTGCCACGCGCCACTCGATCGGAGAAGCTCCCGACACCGGTTGCATCAGGCCGGCCGCGGCCCCGTCGGCCGACCCGTCAGACTCCGGCGCCGCGACAGCAAGTCCGAAACGCTGCGCCGATTGGAGCAGCCGCTCGACCTGCACGGGATTCCCATGCAGGTGCAAGCGTACGTCGTGTCGATCGGGGTGCAGCGTCAGCAGGATGTCGTCGGCCTCGTTGGCCGATTCGTCCAGCAGCGTCGCGCGGGCGACCGGTGCAATATGGTCGTCGGGCGCTGCGCCGCTGGAACGGATTCGAACGTGTCGCGCTAGAAACTCCGGAACTCGCGGCCCCCACAGCCGAACCACCGCAATGGCCGCCGGCCCCGCCCCGGTGAGCAGCGCAGCACGGCCGCCGACGGTCGTCTCGATTCCTGGCGAAGTCAGCGTCATACCGAAGACACCGCGTGCATCATGCCTGTCCCGCGGCTTTACGATAGGCCAGCCCGACGCCGATCAGGCACAGGTCCGGCACGATCGAGTCAACGAAGTCGACCAGGTTCGCGACCAGCGGCGCGTCGCCGCCCGTGAGCACAAGCTGCGGCCAGCGTCCCAGTTAGCTGGCGAAGCGCTCGACGATTTCGCGCAGGGCACCGGCGGCGCCATACACCACGCCGTTGGTGATCGCCTCGTCCGTGTTGCGTCCGAACGGCCCGCGCGGCACGCCGCCGGCGACGCGCGGCAGAGCGGCTGTCCGAGCGTGCAGCGCGTCATAGGCCATCGACAGCCCCGGCAGAATCGCCCCGCCCAGAAAGCGGCCATCCTGCGAAACACAGTCGATCGTGAGCGCGGTGCCGAACGAGGCCACGGCACAAGCGGCTTGGATGCGCTCGAACGCGGCCGCCGCCGAGCAGACGCGGTCAACGCCCACCTCCTGCTCGTTATCGATGTCCAGCGGCATGGGCAGCGGCAGGTCGTCGCGCAACACGAACGGGTCCGCGTCGCAGACTTCGGCCGCGAGGTCGAGGAACCGGCGGGTCGTGTCGGCCCGCACGCTGGCTACGACGACCGCACGGCCGGCTGCCCCGCGCGTTTCGTCCCAGGTCGATTCCAGCGCGGACCGCCAGGAGTCCGGTTGATCGCTGAGCACGCGCCGGGCGGGATGCAGGCCGTCTTCATCCCAGACCGCCATGCCGATGCGCGTGTTACCGATGTCGACCGCCAGCAGGGCTTGAGAGGGTATCGCGGTGCGGCTCACGCGAAGCCTCCCGGTTCGTTGGCGCCAGACCCATCCGACGATCGCACCCCGGCGGGGCCGGGCGGCTCGCAGAAATCCGCGTCAATATCGCCGAAGTCGATCCGCTCCGGCTGCCGCCGCGGCTCGGTTTGGCGAACCTCCTCGACCGCCTGCCAGATTTCTTCGAGCAGAACCCGCAGGTTCTGGCCGCTCACTCCCGAGATGCCGAGCACCGGCCGCTGAAGCGCAGCGCTCAGCTCGCCTAGCGCCTGCGGCGCTGCGGTGAGATCCAGTTTCGTGCCGACCAGCAGCTCGCGCCGCCCCGCCAGCGCGGCGCTGTACTTCTCCAGCTCGCGGCGGATCGTGCCGTAGGCTTCCAGCGGCGACGGCGCCCCCTCCGGCGGGCACAGCTCGATCAGGTGCACGATGACGCGCGTGCGTTCGATGTGCCGCAGAAAGGCATCGCCCAGGCCCACACCTTCGTGCGCCCCTTCGATCAGCCCGGGAATATCGGCCAGCACCAGCCGACGGAACCCCGGCAGTTCGGCGATCCCCAGTTGCGGCTCCTTGGTGGTAAACGGGTAGGGTGCGATCCGCGGCCGCGCGTTGGTCAGCCGCGACAGCAGCGTACTCTTGCCGGCGTTGGGCAGGCCCACCAGCCCGACGTCGGCTATGAGCTTCAGCTCCAGCCGAAGCCGGCGCACCTGACCCGCCTCGCCGGGCTCGGCTTCGCGCGGCGTCTGATGCGTGGCGCTGGCGAAGCGCGCATTCCCGCGGCCGCCCCGCCCGCCGCGCGCGACGCACACC
>CAYOHG010000119.1:663-8384 GCA_964403685.1 uncultured Planctomycetales bacterium | reverse complement strand
ATTGTGTCGTCCTGGGAGGTGCCGTCGCCGTTGTTCGAATACAGCTTGTTTCCGATCGGCAGGTTGGGCAGATAGATGTCCTGCCAGCCGGGGTGCATCAGGTCGCCCAGCGCGATGCCCATGCAGTCGATGTAGCCGGCGGTCCCGGTTTGTGCGGTGATATCGACAAACGCGCCGCCGGTGTTTTCGAAGAACCGGTTGGGGATCGTGCCGCCGCTGCCCTTGTCGGAGCCGAGGTACAGATCAGCGTCGCCGTCGCGGTCGTAGTCGAAGAACTGCGCCAGCAGCGTCGGCGCGCCGTTGTCGGTCACTCCCAGCGCCGGCGCGACGTCGACGAAGGTGCCATTGCCGAGGTTGCGGTAGAGGTGATTGAAGGTGAAATCGTTGTCGGTTCCCGAGCGGACCGGAACGTAAACGTCCAGCCAGCCGTCGCCGTCGTAGTCGCCCCAGGTGCAACCGCCCGTCGCCGCCGTATCGGCCACGCCCGCGGCCGCGGCCACGTCGGTAAACGTGAAATCGCCGTCGTTGCGCGCCAGGACATCCGGCTGATCGCCCGGCGCGGATCGCGTCCACACGCCGATATGCAGATCCAGGTCGCCGTCGGCATCGTAGTCGGCGGCGGTCACACCGGCGGCCTCAGGCCGCAACGGCAGCCCGCTGGTAAGCGAGCGATTGGTAAAGACTCCGGCGCCGTTGTTTTCGAATACGCCGATCCGGCCGTCCGTTCGGCCGGTGACGATAAGGTCGGGGTCGCCATCGTTGTCGAGGTCGGCGAAGGCGACCCCGGCGCCGAACTGAAGGGTTCCAAAGGTCGGCACGTGGACGATCCCGCGCGCGACCGCTTCTTCGGTGAACGGGGCGTCCGCCCGGGAAAGCGCTGCGAATCCACTCACCAGCAACAATGACGCGACACCATTCCGCATTGACCGCGCGCGCAGCAGCGATGTCATGGCCGTGCACTCCGGTAAAAGGGGGACAGCGCGCAAACCCGCGCCGCCCCGCGCAGGCTCGGAAAACCCAGAACTGAACTAATAAACCTACCGCGGCGCCCTACGGAACTTCAATAGCATCTGCGGGCGGTCGGGCAGTGCCCGGGACGCCGTTATGGGGCACCTTCAGCGTCGTTCGAACGGTAATCGTCTGGTCGGCGGCCAGGTTCTGCCGGATGGTCACGGCTCCGTTGGGCCATTCGACCCGCAGTTCGTCCACCTGCGTCGCGCCGCCCAGGCCGAAGTGAGCACTAAGCTCGCTCTGGCTCAGGTAGTTGGAGCCCCCGTCGATGTAGCGAACCTGCTCGCTGCCGCCGATCCGTATGACCACACGGCTGCCGAAACCGTTCGGCGCCGTGGATGGCACACCCTCGGTATCCAGCAAGACGCGCAGCCAGTGGCCCGCCGGTCCGTCATTGCGGTAGAACGCCAGCGGCTCGGCGAATGAGAGCACGACCAGATCCTGGTCGCCATCGTTGTCGGCGTCGAGATTGATCAACCCGCGGGCCTGTCCGGTGTGGTTGAAGCCGCTGGCCGCCGCCAGCTCGCTGAACGTGCCGTTGCCGTTATTGAACCACAGGCGCTTGGGCTGGTTCGAGTAGATTTCCTGAAACGAGTCGTCGGAATAGCCGTTGACTTCGACCAGGTCCTGCCAACCGTCGTGGTCCAGGTCGACCGCGACCGTGCCCCAACCCCAGCGCCCATCGTTGACGCCGGCGGCGGCCGCGACCTCGACGAATTGATGAATGCCCTGGTTCAAATAGAGCATGTTTCCACAGGGATCCTGCGGATACTGGTCCCCGCGGTAGATGTTGGTGACGTACCAATCGAGCCGGCCGTCGTTGTCGAAGTCGCCGATCGTCGCGCCCATCGCGTTGCAATCCAGACCGGTTCCCGATTGCGACGTGTAGTTCGTGAAGGTCCCGTCGGCGTTGTTGCGATAGTAGCGCGCCGTGTAAAAATCGCCGCACACAAGCAGCTCCGGAAACCGGTCGCCGTCCATGTCGGCGAAACGGGCACCGTAGCCGTGCACCTGGGGCATTTCGACGCCGGCGGCGACGCTGACGTCCGCGAAACTTCCGTCGCCGTTGTTGCGGAAAAGGCGATTCCCGCCTCCCGCGCTGCCCGTCAGCCAGCCGCCGGTCCAGAGGTCCAGATCGCCGTCGAGATCGTAGTCGCCGAAATTCGCGCCCCAGGCGTTCGGGTAATCGTCGCTGCGGTGGACACCCGCGGCCTGGGCGACGTCGGTAAACGTCCCATCCCGGTTATTGCGGTAGAGGATGTGCTTTCCGATGGTGATCGATCCGGAGGAGGGCCCGAAGCTGGTGACGTAAATGTCGAGCCAGCCGTCGCCGTCGTAATCGCCGACCGCCACCCCGCCGCCCATGTGCGGGATCGTGATCCCGGCGCTGGCTGCCCGATCGGTAAACGTCCCGTCACCGTCGTTTATGAACAGGCGATCCGGCGTGGTCCCGCCACTGACGATATAGAGGTCTTGCCAGCCATCGTTGTTGAAGTCGCCGGCGGCGCCACCCGCGAGCAGGAAGGCCAGCCCGACGATGTAGTTCGGGGGAATGGCATGAGTCATGGCGGTGCCGTTGGAACCCTCGACGCGCGTCAGGCTGATTTGAGCACGCGCGTCGGGAGAGACATGCCCGATGATGGCGAGGGCGGCGCAGACCGGGAGCGAAAGCCGTGATGCACTCATGCGGAGCCTCCTGGATTCCCGACTGACGAGATCTGTCGCGTTCGCGCCGGGCAACCGGCCGGTCTCGGTGCGACCCGGCCGCTACCCCTTGTCGCGCGGTCGGTGCGACGTTGAGCGCAAATGCCGCGAAAACGGAATGGGAGACCCCCGCGTGGAGGTCTCCCATCGTTTTACAGCTTGGTGCTCATCGCAGCTTAGCTGCGTGCGTTCCCGTGTCGCGAATTAGCGACGGCGGATGAACAGAGCGCCCAGGGCCAGCAGAGCCAGCGAAGCGGGCTCCGGAACGGCCTGGATGAACAGCGCGCCGCTCAGCCAGTTGGCATCAATGCCGTCGGCGACGTCATCGAAGCCCTCGTAGAACTCGAGGCGGAGCTTGCCATCGGGCAGCACCACATCCGGAATGCCGTAGTCCGACAGCTTGAGAATGCCACCGCTGGAGAACGTGCCCGTGCCCGGATAGCTGTAGCCGGCGCCCGGGGTCAGGAACAGGCCGTAGTAGTCCGGAGCGATGGTGTCATCGAAGTACACCGACGCTTCGCTCATCCAGCTGGCGCCCAGCGCCTGGATGGTGACATCCCAGCCGATACCGTTCATCGAGGCGGGGTTGCCCGAGCCGGCACCGATCGCGGCGGCGACGTCGAACACGTACACCTCGTTGCTCGGGTCGCCGAGCAGGTCCCAGCTGTGAACGCCGGCGACGTCGAACGGAACGACGATGCCGCTGCGCTCGCCGCCCTGGACGTTGTCCGGGGTGGTGGGCGTCTTGGCGCCGCCACTGAAGACCGAGCCGATTGTGCCAGCGAACGCCGAGCTGGCGAACAGCGCGAACGCGCTCAGAGCAAGCATACGCTTCATACTACTCCTCCTCACTGTGAGATGGGCTAGACAGAATTGAGCGGCTCCTGTTCCGCTCCTCCGATCTACAGGCCCTTTTAGCTGATGCACGCGGGAATGTCAACGCAATTCTTCGCCGGCGCTAAAATTGCGTCGATCCAGGTTGGGCCTATAACAACCTACGCCGGCGCCGGTTCAATGTAACCCGTTGATCCGCAACCGGTTTCGGCCGTGCCTTTCCCGCCTGCTGCCGTTCTACCGGATCGAGCCGGAAATCTGCTTTTCCGGCCCGGCGCCCGCACCGGCACTCCGGATCGGCTTGACCCCTCCGCTGGCGGTCGTACACTGCCGGGACGAACGGAACCCGCCTTGTCCCCGTAGCTCAATTGGATAGAGCGTTGGCCTCCGGAGCCAAAGGTTACAGGTTCGAATCCTGTCGGGGACGTTGACGCTCCCCCCGCTTGTGGGCGCTAGCATTTCACGAGGGTGCAGCGAACGCTCGCCAGGGCCGCGAGCCCCGGTTGCGAGTGATCGGATCGCCGAAGGACCGTCCCGATGCGCGTAGGTACCGCCAGCCGCCTGCTTCGCCAGCTCCGCCTGCTGGAGCAGCGCATCGACGCCGTCTGGGGAAACGGCCGGCGCCATTCGCGCCAGCGCCGCGAGCTGCATCGCGAGATTCTGCGCGTGCTCAATGGCAGCGGGTCGTTTGAGCTGATTCCGCAATCGGTGCCGAACACGCTGGGCCTCAGCGAGCGGATCCAGAAACGTCTGGCCGAAACTCACTACGCTTTGCCGCGCGCGATCTACCAGCATGCGTTTTACGAAAACGGCGTAGAGGCCCTGATCCGCCGCGGGCAACTGCACGCCAGCGAGTGGCACTACGTCGAAGACCTGGCGCGGCGGATCAACGCTCCCAGCAGCCTGGGCCAGGACCAGCTCGAAGAGCCGCCGGCCTGGATGGCGGACGTCGACGAGGCGCATCAGGAGCTGCGCGTCTGGATCCGCGAGCTGGCCCTGCAAGACATGCTGCTGGCGGGGCTGGAGGCGTTTCTCGTCCCGGCGGGCTCCGGCAAGCCGTCGACGGAGATCTACGGGATCGTCTTTGGCTCGCTGCGGGTTTCGAAGCCTACGGTGACCCGCCCGCGCGGCCGCAGCACCGTCGAGCTGAACGTCGAGCGCGTCTGCATCCAGTATCGCGCCCGCGGCACGCCGTCGGAAGTCACCGCCGACGAACGCAGCGAAGCCGCCCACCTGGCCATGGGCGAGGAGCTGTTTCCGTACTGGCAACTGGTGGGCGATTTTCACACGCACATCTACCGCGACCTCGACCAGCTCTATCGCCAGCGCGGCTGGGAGTACAGCCGCACCGACGAGCGCTTCAACATCGACTGGTTCCGGCGATTGCGCGCGTTGGGGCATCATCCGCGCGTGGCATTGATCCTGACGATCACGCGCGCCGAGCGCGTGGCCAATCGCTCGGTGGAGAACTGGCGCGGCAATGCGCACGTGGTCCGCGCCGCGGTCGGACGATGTCACTGCTTCATCGCCGGTTATCGCATCCGGCCCGATGGACGCTATTCGAGCGAGGGCATCTCGCTGCGCTGCCCGCCGCTGGCCGGCCACGGCTGACGCGTTGCGGCCGGCCGGGAGCGCGGTAGCATGAGGTCGACGTGGAAGGCCCCGCGACTCAGCTCGAGTCGAACGGTCCGCTGGAGACTCCATCGGCGGCGGTAATGCGCCCCGCCAACCCGCGGGCGGAGCCGCACGGCGGCGGGACACCCCTCGGCGGTTACCGCGACGTGTGGTCGTACACCGAATCGCGCTACCGGCTGCGGGCCGTCACGCTACTGCTGCTTAACCTTGTGCTGTATTTCGGGCTGTGCGTCTTCGCCTACTGGCTGCGCACCGCCGAACTGTTCGACTTCAGCCTGGCAAGCTTCGCGGACCCGGCCCGCTTCTGGGGCGCCGACGCGCCCAGCCTGAACGACTATCTGGTCGCCCCGATCAGCCTGGAGCAGGTGCCGGAGCACGCCGTCGTCCTCGGCCTGGTGCTGGGGGCGGTGGTCGCGGTCCCGGTGGCGATCGCGATCCTGTATCGCTTCCCGTTCGCGCTGCCGTTCGTCTTCGCGGTGCTGCTGTTCGCACACATGCCGTGGCTGGCGCTGACGCTGCTGCTCAGTTGCGTGATCGCGGCGCTGCCGCCGTTCCGCCTCAGTTTCCGCTTCGGCTCGGCCCTGCTCGGGCTGCTGCCGGTGGCGTTGTATCTGCTTTTGGCGACGCGCGGTTCGACCGAGGCGATGGGCGACGGCGCCTCGCCGATTGAACGCGCGCTGTTCGCGGCTCCGTGGGTGCTGACCCTGCTGGCCGCCACGGTCATGCTGGCGATCATGCTGCTGATCGCCCGGCTGGTGAACTACCGGCCGGGCGCGGTGGCCCCGGTCGTAATGGTCATGTTCGCCGCACCGGTGATCACCTTTCACGCCCGCATCGGCGTGCACGAAGTCGCCTACCGCGCGCTGGAGGCCGAATACGGCCCGCAATCCGCCCGCTTCCAGTCGTTGCGCAGCCCGCGCGAAACCGAAGAGCGCATCCTGCGCTTGATCGCCAGCGCGCTGAAGAAGACCGCGCCGGGCCGGACGCGCTCCGGGCTGCAAGCGGTCTGGAGCGAGCAGCCGCAGCGCATCCGCGAGCTGAAGCGCGACGTGCAGCGCTGGTTCCTGGCCGAGCTGCTCAGCGACCGGGCCGCGGCGCAGCGCGCCTGCCAGAAATTCCGCGCTGATTTTCCCAACAGCCGCTATCGGCCGAACGTCCTGTTCATCGAGGCGCACGCGCTCGACACGCGGCTGGACGAACGGCGGCTGCACGCCGAGCTGCACTTCGAGCTGTATGACGACTATCCACACGCGCAGTCCGAGCCGGCCTGGCGCGAGCTGGCGCAGCAATGCCCGGATTCCCCGCTGGCGCGCGTCGCGTGCCTGCGGCTGGGACAACTGGCCCTGCGCGCCGGCGACCTGACGGCGGCCGAGCGCTGGCTGACACAGGCCGGCCAGCAGCGGGCCGCGGACGTCGGCGCCCAATCCCAGCCCAGCCCGGACTTCCTGCGCAAAAAGCCGGCCGAAAGCAGCCTGCGCATCGAAGTCGAACCGTTTCAGCGCGAGGCCCGGCGATTGCTGGAGCTGCTGACGGCCAACCGCGGAGATCCGCGCTACGGCGACGAACCGCTGCGGACCCTGGCGGCCCTGGACCCGCGCCGCGAGGGCTACGCCGATCAATTGCTGCGCCTGCTGGAAACCTATCCCGACAGCGCGCTGCACGACAACCTGCTCGTGCTGTGGGCGGGCTGCGAACAAGACCTGGTCCGCCGGGCGGCGCTGTTCGAGCGGCTGCTGGCGACTCTGCCGGAGGGCGACGCCCGGCCCGAGGCGCTCTATCATCTGGCCGATCTGGAAATCCAGGCGCTCGCCAGCATCCAGCCCGACGCCCGGCAACGCGGCCGGAACCGGCTGGAATCGCTGGCCCGCGAGTACGCCGACTGCTTCTGGGGCAGCCGCGCGCTCGAACGGATCCGCGCCATGGAGCCCGATTCCGGGGCGGAAATGGTGCGGCGTTGAAGCAGATCGTCCTGGCAGTGACTGGAGCCAGCGGAGCGGCGTATGCGCAGCGCCTGGCCCAGGCGCTGCTTCGCAGCGACGTCCATCTGCACCTGGTGATTTCCGATGCCGGCCGCGTGGTCATGGCCGACGAGCTGCCGGCCGGGCGCGACCCGCTCGAAACTCTGCTCGGCCGGCCGGCTGAGCACGTCACGCTTTACAACCTGCGCGACGTCGGCGCGCGCATCGCCAGCGGATCGTTCCGCACTCACGGCATGGTCATCTGCCCATGCAGCGCGCACACGCTGGGCGCAGTCGCCGGCGGATTGGCTGAAAACCTGATCACCCGCGCGGCGATGGTCACGCTCAAGGAAGCCCGGCGGCTTGTGCTCGTGCCGCGCGAGATGCCGCTCTCGTCCATTGAGCTTGAGAACATGCTGCGCGCCAGCCGCGCCGGGGCGATCATCTGCCCGGCTTGCCCGGGCTTCTACATGAAGCCGCGACAGATCGAGGACCTGCTCGACTTCGTGGTCGGCCGCGTGCTCGATCTGCTCGACGTCCCGCACGAGCTGAACACGCGCTGGGACCCGCGCGCGGCCC
>CAYOHG010000119.1:0-653 GCA_964403685.1 uncultured Planctomycetales bacterium | reverse complement strand
GGCGAGGCGGCCCGCGGAGCACGGGAGTAGCACGGTGGCCGGCGTCATCCGAGCGCTGTACGCCTGGGGCGAGATGATCAAGTTCAGCCACTCCGTTTTCGCGCTGCCCTACGCGCTGCTGGCGACCTTTCTGGCAGCCCGTCCGCGCCTGCCCAGCGTCGCACAGCTCGCGCTGATTGCCGCCTGCATGGTCGCGGCGCGCAGCGCCGCCATGACCTTCAATCGACTCGTCGATCACGCCCTCGACGCGCGCAACCCGCGCACCGCGGGCCGCCACCTGCCGCGCGGGGCCATCCGCCGCTCGACGGCCTGGATGCTCTTTTCGCTCAGCAGTCTGCTATTCATCGCAGGCGCCGCGGGTTTCTGGCGGCTGAGCGGAAACGTCTGGCCGCTGCGGCTGTCGCTTCCCGTACTGGCGCTGCTGTGCCTGTACTCCTACAGCAAGCGCTTTACGCGGCTTTCGCACCTGCTTCTGGGCGCGGCGATCGCGCTTTCGCCGGTCGCCGCATGGATCGCGATCGCGCCAGCGACGCTGGGCCCGGTCGCGTGGCTGCTGATGCTGGCGGTGACATTCTGGATCGCCGGTTTCGACATCATCTACGCCTGCCAGGATGTCGTATTCGACCGTGGCGCCGGCCTGCACAGCCTGCCGG
>CAYOHG010000118.1:0-8405 GCA_964403685.1 uncultured Planctomycetales bacterium | reverse complement strand
CCAAACCGTAGTGCGCGACTCCGACGTCGCGTCGATTGTCACGCTGAACCACGCATTGGCCCGCGCGCTGCTTCCTGCCGCGGGCCGATCGGCGGTTCAGTCCGCGCCATCCTCGACGCCGTCATCGATGTCTGCGGCCGGCCCCGGTTGCGGCTCGCCCGCCACGCTGGCGCGGGCGCCGATGGCCGCATAGATCCGCCGCGCGCCGGCCCGCCGCAGTGCTTTGCACAGCTCGATGAGCGTGGCGCCGCTGGTCATCAGGTTGTCTACGATGCACACCGTCCGCCCGCGCAGTCGCCCGTTGTTTGCCGCGGCAAAGCACCCGCGCACGTTGTCGAAACGCCGCTGACGCGAGCTGAGGCCCATCTGACTTTCGGCGTAGCGGACCCGGCGCACGTCGGCAGCACGCAACCGCAGCCGTGACAGGCCGCGGCGGTGCAACTCGCGCAGCAGGTGCTCGGCCAGCAGTCGCGCATGCGCGCAAGGGCGCTGCCAGCGCCGCAAACGATGCATCGGTACGGGGACGAGCGCGTCGACCTCCGCCAGCCAGGGCTGGGAATCCATCGCTCGCGCCAGAATGCGCGCCAGGCAGGCCGCGGAGCGCTCGTTGCCTCCGAACTTGACGTCCAGCAACAGGCGGCGCAGCGGTTCGCAGGAATACGCGCCGACCCGAACGACCGCTGCAAAGTTCCAGACGTCTTCGCGGCGGCAGCGTGCGCAGCCGTGCGTGTCCAGCGTCACCGGCTGAGCCGAGCGACCGCAGCGCGGGCAGTAGGGTGTGTGGATGGCCTGATCGAGCTGTGCGGCGCACGGCGCGCACAAGGACGGCGCCTCGGCCGGAATCCACTGCCCGCAGGCGGCGCAGGTCAGCGGCAGCGTGGCATCGGCCAGCCCCAGCAGCGGAGTGCGGATCCAGCGAACCGACATTTCAGCGGCCCCCGAAGCGCGACGCGCCGCCGGGTGATCCGGCCCGGCGCGCAGTGCCGCGGATCATACGCGCGGGCGGCGCGTGCCGGGTATCGGCGAGCGGGTCGCGCAATAGCTGCGCGCGCCGCTCTAACGTAGTTGGGGCGGATTGAAGCGCTGCGGACTTCGGACCGAGACATCAGCAGTGGAATTCGGTCAGAGGGGTGTCGGGCGTTCGGGGCGGGGGACGTCCGAATCGATCATCGGTGCGGCGCTGCCGCGCCGCGCTGATCCCAGCACCGCTCCGAGACTCTCCGTGGCTACGAGCCGAGTCGTTGATATCGCCGATCTCGCTGTGACCAAGAGCGCCGACGAGGTGCTGATCACCTACTCGTTGGGAAGCTGCATCGGTGTGGCAATCTGGGATCCAGCCGTGCGGGTGGCCGGATTGTTGCACTACATGCTGCCGGAGGCGTCGATTTCGCCCGAAAAGGCCAAGTCCAGCCCGGCGATGTTTTGCGACACGGGCGTGCCGCGGCTGTTTCGCGCGGCCTACGAGCTGGGGGCGACCAAGCAGCGGATGGTGGTCAAGATCGCCGGCGGCTCGCAGCTCCTCGACGAAAATGGGACTTTCAACATCGGAAAACGCAATTACCTCGCGCTGCGCAAGATCTTCTGGAAGAACGGCATCATGATCCAGTCGGAGGACGTCGGGGGATCCATCAGCCGCACGATGCGCGTCGACAACGCCACCGGCACGGTGACGATCAAGACGCGCGGCGGAGAATCGCCACTATGAAAACGCTGAAGTTCGAATCACTGCTGAGCCAGGTTGATCGGATGCCGCGGCTGCCGACGACGGCCGTCCGGCTGTTGGAAGTCGTCGCCGACCCGAACAGCTCGGCCCGGCAGCTTTCCGACCTGATCCGCTTCGACCCGTCGCTGACCGCGGAAGTACTGCGGCTGTGCAACTCCAGCTATTTTTCCCCAGCCAGCGAGATCACGGCGGTCGATCAGGCGGTAACGTTCCTGGGGACCGACAACCTGCTCAAGCTGGTGCTGTCGGTTCACACGCGCGGGCTGCTGCGATCGGCGCAGTCGGGCTACGGCCTGCCGGCCGACGCCTTGTGGGTGCACTCGGTGGGCGTGGCCCTGGCCGCCCAGCGGCTGGCCGAGCAGCTCAAACTGCCCGAGAAGCGCTCCCTGTTCACCGCCGGCATGCTGCACGACATCGGCAAGATCGTTCTCAATGAGTACGTCAACGCCGAGTACGCGACGATCGTCTCGATCGTCGAGAACGAGCGCGTCGCCTTCGCGGAAGCCGAACTGCGCGTGCTGGGCTTCACACACGCGCAGGTCGGCGGCGAGATCGCGCAGCGCTGGGGGCTGGCGCCGCTGCTGCGCGATTGCATCCGCTACCACCACGCCCCGTCCGAGCTCGACCCCCCGTCCAGCGCCGTCGACGCCGTGCATCTGGCCGATTGCGTCTGCCTGACGCTGGGCATCGGCGGAGGGGACGATGCCTCGATGTA
The DNA here is from genome assembly GCA_964403685.1 of uncultured Planctomycetales bacterium. Lineage (GTDB taxonomy): Bacteria > Planctomycetota > Phycisphaerae > UBA1845 > Fen-1342 > CAYOHG01. Next base: position 5,967 of record CAYOHG010000118.1, on the reverse strand, counting down.
CCGTTTCGATTCGCAGGCCGCCCGGCGGCTGGGTGTGCACACCGCCGATCTGGAGCGCGTCGGCGCGGAAACGGCGGTCGAGCTGCGCGGCGTCGAGCGGCTGTTCGGGTCCAACTGAAGGACGCTGCCATGTCCCGCAACATCCTGATCGTCGATGATTCGGCCACCATGCGGAAGATGATCCGCCGCTCCATCGAGCTGGCCGGTCTGGACGTGGGCGCCGCCTACGAAGCCGCCAATGGGATCGAGGCGTTCGCGCAGCTCGCCAGTCACGACGTGGCCATGGTGCTGCTGGATGTCAACATGCCGGTGATGAATGGCATCCAGTTTCTGAAACGCATGCACGACGACCAGCGCTTGCGGAGCGTACCCGTCGTGATCGCTTCCACCGAAGGCAGCGAGACCCGCATTCGTGAACTGATGCAGCATGGGGCGCGCGGCTTTGTGCGCAAGCCCTTCCATCCCGAGCAGCTTCGTGATGTGCTCACTCCTTTTCTGGGCATCCGTGAGAGCACCGCCGCGCCCGCGGCTCCGGCGGACGACTCAGCGTTTTAACTCCGCCATCCCAGCTTCGCGACCGCGCCCCGACCCCAGGGCAACCGATGGCGACGGCGTTTCGGACCTGGCGCTGGAGTCGTCCGGGGCGTTTCCGCTATACTGATGCTCGTCTCGAGTGTGATTCCGGCGATGAGGGATGGATCGACCAAGGGCTGACCTGAGGGGAATCTGTGCATACGACTCGAATACCCCGCCGGCGCTGGAGTCCGGCGATCGCAGGGCGCGTCCTGCTGGCTTTGGTGTGCGTTGGTACGGCCCCGGCCGCCGCCCAACTGCGCGTGGCCACGTGGAACGTCACCAACTACTCCAGCGGACGCGTGACCGACTTTCAGACGGCGATCTACGGCGTTTTCGAGGAGCGGTTGCTCGCGCCGGACATCCTGATCGGCCAGGAATTCACCAGTCAGAGCTCGGTCAACAACTTCCTGGCGATTCTCAACGGAGCGCCTGGCGGACCCGGCGATTGGGCCGCGGCCCCGTTCATCAACGGCAACGACACCGACAACGCGTTCTTCTACCGTACCAGCAAGGTCGTATTCCTGGCCGTTACAACGGTTTCAGTCGGTGGCGGCGCCCCTAACCACCCGCGCGACGTGCAGCGCTACGATGTGATCCCGGTCGGGTACAGCGGCGCCGCTGCCGTACTCGCCTGCTACAGCAGCCACATGAAGGCCGGCGACACGAGCGACGATCAGGCGCGCCGCCTGGACGAAGCGATCGACATCCGCAACGACGCCGAGACGCTCGATCCGCAGTGGAACTTCCTGCTGGCGGGCGATTTCAACATCCAGTCGTCGGCCCAGGCGGCTTACGTCGAGCTGGTCGGCTCGCAGGGCAACAACGCCGGACAGTTTCACGACCCGATCGCGACGCCCGGCAGTTGGAACAACAATTCCGCCTTTCGTTTTGTGCACACACAGGATCCCGCCGGCTCGGGCGGCATGGACGATCGGCACGACCAGATTCTGGTCGATATTGATCTGATCGATGGTGCGGGCTTCGACTACATCGGCGACCCCAACAGGCCCTACAGCACGACCACCTGGGACGACGCGAACCATAGCTATCGTGCCTGGGGCAACGACGGCACCAGCTACAATTCCAACCTGCGCGTCAGCGGGAACACGATGGTCGGCGCGACCATCGCCCAGGCCCTGATCAATACCGCGGCCGGCGCCGGACACTTGCCCGTGTTCCTGGACCTGCGCGTGCCGGCGGAGGTGAACTCCGAGTCGCTGCTGGATTTCGGCCAGGTTGTGCAGAATGACCCGGCCGAGCTGACCCTGCACGTGGAGAACAGCGGCGACGTTGCGCTCTGGACCGCCGGCGGCATCGCCGACCTGCACTACACGCTCGCCACGACCGCGGGCTTCCTGGTCACGCCCGGACCGTCCGTCTATGTGGACGCGGCAGGCGGCGGCGGAAACCCCCATCAGGTGACGATGGACACGAGCACGGTCGGACCGATGAGCGGCACACTCACGATCCTGTCCGACTCGCCGGACGAACCCGTTCGCGTGGTCACGCTGGTCGGAGAAGTGATCGAATCCGGCGGGGGCTGCATCGGCGACCTGACCGGCGATGATGAGATCGACCTGGACGACCTTTCGATCCTGTTGGTCAACTTCGGGCTGGCCGGCGGCGCGACCTACGAGCAGGGCGACCTGACCGGCGACGGGGCGGTCGATCTCGACGACCTGAGCGAACTGCTGGTGCGCTTCGGCAGCACCTGTCCGTAGACGCCCGTGACCGATCGCGGCGATCGGCGCCCGTATGGCCGCGTTCCGCGGGCGCCGTTACACTGGCTTGTCCGGTTGCTAGCCGCGGTCTGTCGTCTGGCCGTTGATCCACGTGCTTAGCGCACCATTCGGCGCCCGCAGCCGGTAGGAAGTGGGGTCTCGTGAATATCCGCACCAACATCTCGACCGTCGGGGTCATCGGGGCGGGCACCATGGGCGCTGGGATTGCCCAGGTATTCGCGCAGTCGGGCCGTCGCGTGCTGTTGCACGACAGTTTTCCTGGGGCGGTCGAGAAGGGTATCGCCGGGGTTCATAAGTCCGTCGACAAACTCCACGGCAAGGGCAAGATCACCGCCGAGCAGCTCAATGCCATCAAGACCGGGATCGCTCCATCGGCGCTGGCGGACCTGAAGTCGGCCGACCTGATCGTGGAAGCGATCATCGAGGATCCCGCCGCCAAGCGGCAGCTCTTCACCGAGCTGAACCGGATCGTCGCCCCCGAGGTGGTTTTCGCCAGCAACACCAGCAGCATTTCGATCAGTGAACTGGCGGCTTCGAGCGGCCGCAAGACGCAGTTCATCGGCATGCATTTCTTCAACCCCGTGCCGCTGATGTCGCTGGTCGAGGTTGTGGTCGGGCTGGACACGCCCGAGCCCGTAGTCCAGTTCATCACTGCGCTCTCGAAGGAGCTGGGCAAGACCCCGCTGCGCGTCAAGGACCATCCGGGCTTCGTCAGCAACCGCGTGCTGATGCCGATGATCAACGAGGCGATTCGCTGCTACGCCGACGGCGTGGCGGATGCGGAGACGCTCGACGGCGTGATGAAGCTGGGAATGAACCACCCCATGGGGCCGCTCGCGCTGGCGGACCTGATCGGGCTGGACGTCTGCCTGTTCATCATGGAAGTGCTGCACCGCGATCTGGGTTCGGACTATTACGCGCCTGCGCCGCTGCTGCGCACGATGGTTCGGGCCGGCCGGCTGGGACGCAAGAGCGGCAGGGGATTCTACAACTATGAGCAGTGAACCCCAGGCGCCTTTGACGCGCGTCGAGCTGATTCGCGACGGCAACGTGGCGACCATCGAGTTCTCGTCGGAAAAAGGCGTTCAGGTCCTGTCGTCGCCGGTCATCAGCGCGATCGGGCGGATCGTCGAGCCGATCGCCACGGACCGCGCGATCCGCTTCGTGGTTTTCCGTGCCACCGGCAAGACCTTTTTGGCCGGGGCCGACATCAAGGAAATGTCGCACTACACGCCCGACCAGGCCGAGGTGCTCAGTCAGCACGGGCATCACGTGCTCGACGCGATCGAGTCCCTGCCGCAGGCGACCATCGCCGCGATCAACGGCGCGGCGTTAGGAGGCGGATGCGAGCTGTCGATGGCCTGCGATTTCAGAATCGCCAGCGCCAACGCCAAACTCGGCCAGCCCGAGTGCCAGCTTGGCATCATCCCCGGCTGGGGCGGCACCCAACGATTACCTCGGCTGGTCGGACCGGCCGTGGCCCGGCGACTGCTGTACTCCGGCGAGGCGATCACCGCTGAGGAAGCGCTGCGCATCGGCCTGCTGGACGAAGTCGTGCCGACGCCCGACGCGCTGGCGGAAGCCGTCAACCGCTGGATTGCGCGGCTGACGCCCGGTGGGCCGGCGGCCATTCGGCGAATCAAGCAGTGCCTGTCGGGCACCGACGAAACCAACCGCTTTGCCGCCTGCTTCAACGACGCCGAGGCGCGCGAGGGCATGGCGGCGTTCATCGAAAAGCGCAAGGCGCCGTGGATCGCCTGAGCGCGAAGGCCAACGGACGAACGTCGAAGCCCTGGTCGCTTCCCGGACTTTATCCTCGGGCCTTCGACCTTGGGCTTTCGACTTTCGGCTTTCAGAGTTTCTCCTGGATTGAACATGCCGACCAACCGGATCATCAACGTCTGCGGGGCGCGGCCGAACTTCATGAAGATCGCCCCGCTGATGCGCGCGTATCGGGCGCATCCGAACATCGAACCGCTGCTGGTGCACACCGGCCAGCACTACGACGCCAACATGTCCGAGCTGTTCTTCAAGCAGCTCAGCATCCCCGAGCCGGATCTCAACCTTGACGTCGGATCGGGCAGCCAGGCCGGGCAGACCGCCGAAATCATGAAGCGCTTCGAGCCGCTGGTGCTGGAGCGCAAGCCGGACACGGTGCTGGTGGTTGGCGACGTGAACAGCACGATCGCCTGCGCCCTGGTCGCCGCCAAGCTGGGTGTGCGCGTGGTGCACGTCGAAGCGGGCCTGCGCAGTTTCGACCGCGGCATGCCTGAGGAGATCAACCGTTTGCTGACCGACGCAATCAGCGACCTGCTGTTTGTCAGCGAGCCCAGCGGCGTCGAAAACCTGAGACGCGAGGGTGTCAGCGCCGACAAGATCCACTTCGTCGGCAACGTGATGATCGACACGCTCAAGGCGAACCTCGAGCACGCGCAGCGCTCGACCATTCTGGAGCAACTCGGCCTCAGCCCGGGGCAGTACAACGTTGTCACGCTGCACCGTCCCAGCAATGTCGACGATCCGGCTGCGCTCGGCCGCATCGCCGATATTTTCGAGGTCGTGCAGGCCGACCTGCCGATTGTCTTTCCGATTCACCCGCGCACGCGAAATAACCTGGCAAGGCTCGGCCTGGCGCCGCGCTTCGCCGCGATGAAGCAGCTCAAGCTGGTCGACCCGCTCGGCTATCTCGAATTCCTCAAGCTGACCGGTAGCGCCGCCGTCGTGCTGACCGATTCAGGCGGCATCCAGGAGGAGACGACCATCCTGGGCGTGTGGTGCTTGACGATGCGCGAGAACACCGAGCGTCCGGTGACGATCACGCACGGCACGAACCGGCTGGTGGGCAGCGCGCCGGCGACAGTGCTGGCCGCGTATAAGCAGTGCCGCGCGACGAAGCTGACGCATCCGCCGGTGCCGGAGAAATGGGACGGCCGAGCTGCCGAGCGGATCGCGGCGGTACTCGCGGGGTAGGGGAGGAACGGACCGGGGAACAGCGGCCTCGCCATCCGGCGGCTATGCCTTCGGCACGATCGACGGCGGCCCCATCGGCGCCTGCACGCGGGCGAAGTGCGCGACCGGGTCGGGCAGCGGCAACGAGTGCGGCAGCGCGAACAGCTCGCCGTATTCGTAGCCGCAGCGCCCGCCGTCCATCGCGTCCGCCGCGCGTACGCGGTGTGCCAGCCGGCGCAACCGCTCGGGTGGGAACTGGGAGCGGTAGCACGAAATCGCCTCGATCTTCCGTTCGATCACGTCGGTGGTGTCCACGACAAACGTCGAGTGCCAGTGTGTCACCTCGGCTCCGATGCCGGTCGGGCGGTACCACAGCCAGTCGATGCGGTGCGGCGGGGTATGATCGAAGCGCTCGTCCCACTTGGTGAGCTGCGAGTAGAAGCGCGCCGCCTCGACCAGCAACTGCGCCTGGTAGTGGTCCGGCGATGCGCCGGGCGTGCGACCTGCCATCCCGACGACGATCTTCGGGCGGTAGCGCCGCAGCGCGGTCGCCACGATGTAGCGGTTCTCCGGGCAGTCCATCAGTACGCGGTTGGGCAGCGGCAACTGCCCCATCACGCTCACGCCGAGCACCTTCGCGGCCGCGTCGCGCTCGGCGGCGCGCGTCTCGGGGTCGCCCAGCGGTGTGGGCTCGCCGTTG
>CAYOHG010000117.1:0-8410 GCA_964403685.1 uncultured Planctomycetales bacterium | reverse complement strand
GTATGCTCTGCGCGCCTCGGACCGGCTCGCCGCGTGTCCGCGCGCACGGGAGACGTCGGCCCATGTCCGTCAGTAGCCGCCGTAAGCGACGACACGCGCGCTTCAAGCACCGCACGCAGCCCGGGGCCCCGCCGGTGATGCTGATCCCCGATCCGACTGCGGCCGGTGGGGCGCTGCAAGCGCTGGCCTACGGGCCCGAGCAACACGTCGAGACCACGCTGACGCGCCTGCCGCAGCTCACGGAGCTGATGTCGCAGTGGCCGGTCACCTGGCTGAACGTCGACGGGTTGGGCGACACGGTGCTGATCTCGCAGGTCGGATCGCATTTTGGGTTTCACCGTTTGGCGCTGGAGGACGTAATCCACACGCACCAGCGCGCCAAGGTGGAAAGCTACGACAACCACTTCTTCATCGTTGTGCGCATGCCCGTGCTGTCCGAAACGTGCGACGTCGAGCAGATCAGCATCTTCCTCGGTCCGCGCTTTGTCGTGACGTTTCAGGAGCGCCCCGGCGGTGATTGTCTCGACCCGGTCCGCGTGCGCATCCGCACCGGCGTCAGCCGCTTGCGCTGTTCCGGCTCGGATTACCTGGTCTACTCGCTGCTGGACGCGATCATCGACCAGTATTTCCCCCTGGTCGAGCGCTGCGGCGAACGCCTCGACGCGATTGAGGAGGAGATTCTCACCGATCCGCGGCCGGACGTGGTCCCGCAGCTGCATGACGTGAAGCGCGACCTGCTCGTGCTGCACCGCAGCATCTGGCCACTGCGCGACGCGATGGCCAACCTGCTGCGGGCTGACACGCGCCTGATCAGCGACGAGACGCGGGTCTACCTGCGCGACTGCTCGGACCACATCATCCAGCTTCTGGACCTGGTTGAAAGCTACCGCGACCTGGCCAGCAGCCTGACCGACCTGCACCTGTCCAACATCACCTTCCGAACCAACGAGGTCATGCGCGTCCTGACGGTCATCTCCACCATCTTCATGCCGCTGACGTTCATCGCGGGCGTTTACGGCATGAACTTCGATCCCGATGCGTCCTTCTGGAACATGCCCGAGCTGCGCTGGCCGCTCGGATACCTCTACAGCATGCTGCTGATGGGCGCCATCGCGGCCGCCCAACTGGTGTTTTACTGGCGGCTGGGCTGGCTGCAGAACCCGCTGCAAGGCGCCCGGCGAAAGAGTCCCGGCTGAACCACGATTCGCCGCCCGGCGCCGGTCCGCCCCGCGGCCAAGGCCTTCACGGAGCCCTGCATGTCGTTTGGAATCACACTCGTGACCGTGCTGCTGCTCGTCGCGCTCGATCCCCTGCCCGTGGCGCCCGCCGGCCGACAGAATCCGGCCCCGCAGACGACCGTCATCTACCTGCTGCGCCACGCCGAGAAGGTCGACGAAAGCCGCGACTCGGAGCTTTCCGACGCCGGCCGCCGACGGGCCGCCGCCCTGGCGGCCATGCTCCGCGACGTGCACTTCGACGCGGCGTATTCCACCGACTTCAAGCGCACCCGCGGAACGATCGAGCCGATCGCGCGGGCGCGGGAGTTGACCCTCGACGTGCGCACCGACCCGCGGCGGCTGGCCGACCACATCCTCCATGAGCAGCGCGGCAAGACCGTGCTCATCTGCGGGCATTCCAACACCGTGCCCGACAACCTGCGCGACCTGGGCGTTCCGATCGCCGAGCCGATGCTCGAAGGGTTTGACGACCTGTTCATCGTCACGGTTGTGCACGATGCGCGCGGCGAGCGGATCGCCGCGTCGCTGCAACGGCTGCACTCACCCGCAGCGCCCTGACCGCTGACGAGCCGCGCCAGCGGTGGCCGAAGCGCAGCGAAGAGCGGCCGACTTACGGCCGGTCGAAGATCGTCAGAACCGGCCGATGATCGGACCCGAACGTCTTTCCGGTCGGGCTGTCGGATTGAATCACGATGTCCGCACCGCGGAACCAGTTCTCGCGCGCCCCAGTTACATACAGGTTGTCGATCGGCGTTCCGGGAAACTCCGGGTAGGTGGTCTGCTCGTACATCTGCGCGTAGCTGAACAGGTTGCGCATCCGCAGCCCGCCGACCAGCCCCTCGGCCAGCAGTGCGTGCGTCTCGTCGTAGCGGTCTTTGCCCTCGCAGTCCCCGCTGATGCAGTCATCGGTCAGGTCGCGGCCGTTCTTGGTTTGATCGGCACAGCCGACGTTGAGGTCGCCAGCGAGCACGACCGTGTCGGCCGGAAAGTAGCGCAGATCGGCCAGCACGCCCGCCGCCATCGACGCTGCGACCAGCTCGCGCTTCTGGGCGTTGGTCACGTCGGCGGCTCCGCTCTCGCCCCGCGACGATTTGAGGTGTGTGACGTACACAATCAGGCCCGTTTCAGGAATCCGCGCCCGCAGGAACCCGCGCCCGCTGGAGACCTTGGCGAGATTGAGATGCGCCGGCGGCAGCAGCGCGAGCTCCGCCAACCCGCCCCCGGCGTTCGTGTCGGGTGCTTCGTCGTACTCGAGCACGTCGGCCAGCGGCCAGCGGCTGACGAGCGCCACCTCAAGGTCGCCCCAGCCGGTGCCCTCGCCTGGGGAGAACTCGGTGCAGACGATGTGCCAATCGGCGGCATTCTGCCCGGCCTGCGTCAGGATCTTCTCAATGATCGGCTTGGAGTTGACTTCCTGAAGCAACAATACGTCCGGGCGCAACGCTGCGAACGCATGGGCGAAGTCTGCTCCGCGGGCTTCCACCTCGGCGATGGATTTGCAGCTTTCTACGTTCCACGTCACCACGCGGACCGGCTGGCCGGCAAGGACCGGAAGTGCCGCTGCAAGCCCGATCGCCACTGCCGCCGAAACGCGCCGACCCGTCCTCGTCCGCCCCGTTTGTGTCCGCTGCATGGTTGTGCCTCCAGGTAACCCCCTGGGCGGGATACGTCGGCGGTCCCGCGGGGTCAAGGGGCAAGTTCACTACGAATCAACAAGTCGACGCAAACGCGGCGCTACGAGACCAAGGGGCGGCGGAGCATCCGAACACGGGCAGAACTGGTACTGACCGTGCCGCCGGCCTGCACCGGCAAATCGGGTCCGCGCGATGTGAGGATCTTCGTCCTGGCCGGCGGCAGGCCCGCCCGGTCGGACCCGGCACCCACGACAACTCACGCTGGCGGCGCAATTCCCCTTGTGGCTACCATTCTGCCGATGAACGGCTCGAAAGGAGCGCGCATGCGCCAGGGTTATACGGTTACGGTCTGGGTGGCAGCGATCGCGGCGACGGCGCTTTCGGCGATCGGCGAGACACACGCGCAGTCGCGCCTGCGGCAATACGAATCCAGGTATTACGTCATTCACACCGACCTGGACGAAGACGCCGTGCGCGAGGCGTTCGTGCGCATGTCCGCGATGGCGGAGCTGTACTACCAGCGTACGCGCGGCTTCGCCGGCAAGATCACCCGGCGGTTTCCGTTCTACCTGTTCACGAAGCAGGCCGACTACATGGCCGCCGGCGGCATGGACGGCTCCGCCGGCATGTACGATCCCAATGCCCGCAAACTGCTGGCGATCGCCGGTCCACAGGCCTCTGAGAGCACCTGGTACGTCGTCCGGCACGAGGGGTTTCACCAGTTTGCGCACAACGTCATCGGCGGCGAGCTGCCCGTCTGGGTGAATGAGGGCCTGGCCGAGTACTTCGCCGAGGCGATCTTCACGGGTGATGGCTACGTCACCGGGATCGTGCCGCCCGAGCGGCTCCGACGGCTTCAGTTCTGGATGAAAGACGGCAACACGATCTCGGTCGATCAGATGATGAGCATGCCGCACGCGCTCTGGAATGCGCAGATGAACGTCATCAACTACGACCAGGCCTGGTCGATGGTGTACTTTCTGGCCCACGCGCGCGACGGCCGCTACCAGGACGCGTTCAACTCGTTCCTGCGCGACCTGGGCCGGGGCGACCGCTGGCAGGCCGCCTGGCAGCGCGCCTTCGGGTCGGGCACGCGCGAGTTCGAGCAGCAGTACCGCGGCTATTGGCAGAAAATGCCCAAGGACTTCTCCGCCGACCTCTACGCGCAGGCGACGGCCGAGACGCTGACCAGCTTCCTGGCACGGGCGGTCTCGCAGAAACAGTCCTTCGCAACGGCGGATGAATTTCTGGGCGTGGCCCGGGCCGGCAAACTCAAGGCGCATGCCGACGACTGGCTGCCCCCCGCGCTGCTCGAAGGCGCGCTACAGCGGGTCCAGGAAGCGGGCACGTGGGAGCTGCGCAAGAACCGCGGCGTGCAGCTCATCTGTACGCGCGCGGACGGAAAGACGCTCACGGGCACATTCCAGACGCAGAACGGGCGCGTCAAGCCGGGCAGCGTGAAGGTGAAAGTGAAATGAAGAGCGAACTTCGAACAGCGAAGAGCGAATGAAGAAGCTCGCCGCCGCGCATGCCCCCCACGTGCGCGACCTTTCGCCAATCGCCGTTCGACCTGCTCTTCAAGCGCCGCGCACGTCGCGACCGCGGGTCTTGAGGTGTACACCCAGCATGAGGGCCGTGCCCAGCACGCTGAACGGGAGCATCGCCTTGAAAATCACCGTGTAGTCGTCGTATTGGTCGATCAGCCGGCCCAGCGCGAAGCCCGCCAGGATCGCCCCGAAGTACTGGAACGAATCGATCACGCCGCAGGCGAAGCCGGACATCTTCCGTCCGCCGATGTCCATCGCCACCGCGGTCCCGATGATGGAGTGGCTTGAATTGCAGGTCAGCGAGATCAGCGTCAGCACGACGCAGGCCAGCGCCGGCGTTCCGGTCGCCGGACCGAGCAGAAACACGCCCGCGAGAATGCAGAGGGTCTCCAGGCCGTAGAGCGACGCCGCCACCGGTGAACGCCGCCCGCGGAACCATGTGTCCGAAAGCAGTCCGGAACCGAACGAGCCGACGAACGCGGAGATCGGTAGCAGCCAGACCAGCCACAGATAGTACAGCGAGGCTTTGTCGGCCTGCCAGACGTGCAGCAGGTACAGCACCCACCAGGATTCGATCGCGCGCCGGACAAAGCCGGTGCAGAAATACGCGCCCGCGTTGATCCACGCCAGCGGGTTGCTCGCGATCTTGGCGAAAACGACCCCGATCGGCAGCGCATCCTGTGGGTTATGGGCATGCTCGTCATCGTCATGCCGGATCGAGTACCCGGCTTCCTCGGGATGGTTGCGGACGTTCAACCACATGAAGACCAGAATCACGAGCAGAATCGCCGGCGGAACAAAGAACATCGAGCGCCAATCCTGCTTGGCCAGCGCCAGGCCGATCAGCGGCACGCTGAAGCCGACCAGCAGATACTTTCCCAGCGTGCCGACGCCGATCGCGCCGAGCTGGATCATTCCGCCGAAAATCCCCGCGAACTTGCCGCGCTCGCGCCGCTGAAACCAGGAAGTGTTGATCTTGACCATGCCGGGCGCGCCGAACGCCTGCATGTAGCCATCCAGGGTGCGAATCACGACCAGGCCGACGAGCAGAACCGGCAGCGCCAAACCCGCCATCGACGTGGCGCCGAAGAGCATGTTCAGCAGAATCGTCCCGAGCGCTCCGATCGCCATCGATTGCTTGCCGCCCAGTCCGTCGGCAAACAGCCCGTTGACGAACTGGCCGATCGCGTATCCGCCGTCGCGACCGCTGTTGATCCAGCCATACTGCGCGTTGTTGAGCCCGAATTCGGACTTCAGTTCGGGCGAGACAATGCCAACGTTGTACCGGCACAGGTAATAACCCGCGTACAACAGGCCCAGGAAGAACCAGTTTCGGAAGCGCCGGCGGCGGTAGCCCGGTGGATGGCGCAAAATCCGCCCCGCGTCGGTCCCGGATGCCGGCGATCCTGCTGCTTCAGCGTTCGACATCACTGGCTCAACCGCGTACGCAAAGACCCGCGCCACAAGGAAGTGCGAATCAGAGAGGACGGTCGCGTCCGCGTCAAGCCGGCTGCCAGTCGACCACTCGCAACTCGATCTTCCGCCCGCCGTTCCAGCGGTTCAGCGTCGGCTCGAACGCCAGGCGGATGTGGCGGTGGTCCGCGATGGCGTCGCGCTCGTGCCCGCGGCGGAAGGCCACGGCCCGCCGAACGGTGCCGTCGTCCCGGACCGTAAACGAGAGGTGCGCGCCGCTCGCCCCCATGGTGCGCGGTTCATCAACCAGCTCAAGCGGACGGCTGGCCAGCCGCGGGCGCGCGTTGCCTGCGCCGAACGGGGCCATGCGCTCGATCGTGTCGATCGCGTCGGAAGACAGTTCGGCCAGCGAAACCTCGTCGTCCAGTTGCAGCTTGGGAACCAGGTCCGCCGAAGTCAGCCGCCGTGCCGCCTCGGCCTCGAAAGCCCGGGTGAAGGCCTCGACCTGCGCCGGCAGCAGCTTGACGCCGGCCGCCATCGCGTGCCCGCCGAAACCCAGCAGGTGCTCCCGGCAGGTGCCCAGCGCCTCGTGCAGCGGGAAATGGCGGACGCTGCGGCCGGAACCCTGCCCGACCTCGCCATCCAGCGCGACCAGCACCGTCGGGCGGTGGAAACGCTCGACCAGCCGGGCGGCGACAATGCCGACTACGCCCGCGTGCCAGTCCGGGCTGGCCAGCACGATTCCGCGGCAGCCGTCGCGGTTCAGTCCGCGCTGAACGACCATCGCCTCGGCCTGTGCGAGGATACGCTGCTCGACCGCGCGGCGTTCGCGATTGTGGGCATCCAGCGCGCGGGCGATTTCGCGCGCCCGGGTCCCTCCGGCCTCCGTAAAAAGCTCGACCGCCTCACGGGCGTGTCCCATCCGCCCGATCGCGTTCAGCCGCGGCGCCAGCGCGAAGCCGACGTCGTACTCGTCGCAGGCGGCCTTGTTTGCCAGTCCCGACACCTCGATCAGGGCACGCAACCCGGCATTGCGCGAATGGCACAGCCGCCGTAACCCGAAACACGTGATCACGCGGTTTTCGCCGCCCAGCGGCACGACGTCGGCAACCAGGCCCAGCGCCGCGAACGCGGTCGCATCCTGCAGGAACTCGCGGAACTCAGGCGCCACGCGGCTGGCGCCGGCCAGCTCCAGCCCCAGCGCCCAGGCGATCTTCAGCGCCACGCCCGCCCCGGACAGGTCCGCGTTGGGGCAGCGCGGCTCCAGCGCCGTCGGATGCACGATCAAGGCCGCATCCGGCAGCGGCCCATCAGGCTGGTGATGATCGGTGACGATCAGCTCGACCCCGAGCGATCGCGCCGTACGGGCCGGCTCCACAGCCGTAATCCCGCAGTCCACGCTGACGATCAGCCGGGCCCCATCGCCGGCTAGCTTTTCGATCGCCGCCGCGTTGAGCCCATACCCTTCGTCAAAGCGGCTCGGAATGTAGTACGACACCGCCGCGCCGCTCAGCCGCAGCGCATGCCAGAGAATCGTCGTCGCGGTCACGCCATCAACGTCATAGTCGCCGTAGATGACGATCGGCTCCCGGGCGCGGACGGCGCGGGCCAGCCGCCGGCCGGCCGCGAGGGCATTCGGCAGGGCGTCCGGCGGCAGCAGCTCGCGGAAATCCGGCAGCAGGAATCGCTGGGCGTCGGCGGCGGTCGTGATGCCCCGGTTCAGCAGGAGCTGTGCGACCAGTGGCGCGACGCGCGCCGCACTGGCCAGCCGCTCGCGATCGGGATGCACGCGCGCGATCACCCACTCGCGCTGGCCGACGGTCGCAGTGGCGATCTGTGCCCGTTGCATCAGCCGTAGTTCCGCTGCACCCGACCGCGCGGCCGGGACTTGAAAGCCGAGCCGGATGAGCCCGCCGCCAACGCTGGCGCTGCCGCCGCCCGCGCGATCACAGGTACTTCTTCAGCAGGATCTCGTAGCGCCGCGCGAGCGCGGGCGGAATCCTGGCCTTGTCCGACCAGATCGCGAGTCGCAAAGCGTCGTGGATCGGCGACGGGCCGAGCGGATGCTGGGCGAACAACTCGATCGCGGCCCGAATCAGCGTGATCGCGTTGGCCGTTGCCGCCTTGAGGTGCCCGATGATCTCGGCCAGCAGCGCCTGCGCCGTGACGCCCGGCTCGTGCGGCCGCCAGCAGTCATAGTCCGTCGGCAGCGCCACCATCGCGTAGCACATCTCGGCCTCACGCGCCAGCTTGGCCTCGGGCATGACCGTCATGCCGATCAGGTCGCCGCCCCAGGCGCGATGCATGTCGCTCTCGGCCACTGTGCTGAACGCCGGTCCCTCCATGCAGACGTACGTTCCGCGGCGATGCACCGTGGTCTCGACGCGCCGTGCCGCGTTCAGCAGCAGCTCGCGGAGCTGCGGGCAGAACGGGTGCGAGAATTCCACGTGCACGACCAGTCCTTCGTCGAAGAACGTCGGTGTGCGGCGGTAGGTCTTGTCGATGATCTGATCGACGATGACCAGGTCGCGCGGCTTGATCTCCTGGCGGCCGATCCCGGCCTGCGCATGCGGCTTGG